>DASVGZ010000244.1:0-7634 GCA_036379275.1 Acidiphilium sp.
CCGTGAAGAATCTGGCCCATAGTGCTTCCTTCCATTCGTCGGAAAAAGTTGCACCACCAAACCCCGGGACTAAACACCTAACCCAATCTCCAGAGACAATTGCGACGCCGTGCAACGGCGGAAGCAATCCAGCGTCCGCAATCCACCCAACCCTGTCCGAGCCGTCGGACGGGGCAAGGGGCGTTGCTTCTGTCCGGTGCAACCTTCCGGCAACTTAATTCCGGGCCATCAACCTGAATTCCGATTGTGCCGTCTGGCTTCGCGCTTAAGTGCCCTTGAATTGACGCGGAGATCATGGAGGTCATCATGGCATCTGAAAAGCGCGGCCCAACGGCGAAGACGAAAAAAATCAGGATCGCGGATATCGAAATCCCGCGCGCACCGGACGGCACCACCCATCAGACCGGAGAGGAGAACCAGCCAGCACTCACCACCGCGCAGGGCATTCCGGTGGCGGATGATCAGAACTCCATCAAGGCCGGCGCGCGCGGTCCGGTTCTGCTCGAAGATTTCGCGTTGCGCGAAAAACTCTTCCATTTCGATCATGAACGCATCCCCGAGCGGGTGGTTCACGCGCGCGGCTTCGGCGCGCATGGCTATCTCGAGATCACCAGCGATCTTCTCGCCAGACATTCCAGAGCGGACATATTTCAGCGCACCGGAGAGAAAACTCCGGCCTTCGTGCGTTTCTCGACCGTCGCCGGCAACAAGGGCTCGTTCGATCTGGCGCGGGACGTGCGCGGCTTTGCGGTGAAGATTTATACGCAGGAAGGCAACTGGGACATCGTTGGCAACAACATTCCGGTTTTTTTCATTCAGGATGCGATGAAATTTCCCGATCTGGTCCACGCCGTGAAGCAGGAGCCCGACCGGGGTTTTCCGCAGGCGCAGTCGGCGCATGACAATTTCTGGGATTTCATCTCGCTTTCGCCGGAATCCATTCATACGGCGATGTGGATCATGTCCGACAGGGCGATTCCGCGCGGCTTCCGCTTCATGGAGGGGTTTGGCGTTCATACGTTCCGGCTGATCGATGCCGAAGGCAATTCCAGCTTCGTCAAATTTCACTGGAAACCGAAGCTCGGGTTGCAATCGGTGGTCTGGAACGAGGCGGTGAAGCTGAACGGCGCCGACCCGGACTATCACCGCCGCGACATGTGGGATGCGATCCTGAGCGGCGATTTCCCCGAATGGGAATTCGGCGTCCAGATCTTCGACGAGGCATTCGCCGAGAAATTCGAGTTCGATGTGCTGGACGCGACGAAATTCATTCCCGAAGAACAGGTTCCGGTGCAGGTCGTCGGCCGGCTGGTGCTGGACCGCACGGTGGACAATTTTTTCGCCGAGACCGAGCAGGTGGCTTTTTCCACCGGAAATGTACCGCCCGGCATCGGCTTTACCAACGATCCTCTGCTGCAGGGCCGAAATTTTTCCTATCTCGACACGCAGTTGAAGCGCCTCGGCAGCACCAACTTCACCCACCTGCCGGTCAACGCGCCGAAATGTCCGTTCCATACGTTCCAGCAGGACGGGCATATGGCAATGTTCAATCCCAAGGGGCGGGCGAATTACGAACCGAACTCCTGGGGCGAGGGGCCGCGCGAATCGCCGGACCGGGGTTATCGCCCCGCAAGGGAGCGGATCGGCGGCGACAAGCTGCAAGCGAAAGGGGAGCTATTCGCGGATCATTACAGTCAGGCGCGGCAGTTCTATATCAGCCAGACCGGGGTCGAGCAGGACCATATCGCCGCGGCCTTCACCTTCGAACTGAGCAAGGTGAGAACGACTGCCATCCGCGCCCGCATGGTCGCGCATCTGCTGAACGTCGACCCTGGTCTGGGCAAGACGGTCGCGAACGGGCTTGGGCTGGCGGAACTGCCCGCGCCGGCCGAACCGGCCCGCTCTGTTCTCACGCTTCCCGCCTCGGATGCCCTGTCTATCGTCAAAAACGGACCGAAGCGGTTCGAAGGCCGAAAACTGGGCATTCTGGTAACCGACGGCACCGACATGACGTTGCTGGGCGCCTTGCAGGAGGCGGTGGCCCGGGCAGGTGGGATGATGGAACTGGTGGCCCCCGCGATCGGCGGCATCGTCTGTAGTGACGGCATGACCATGCCGGCCGGGCAGCAGCTTCAGGGCGGCCCCTCCGTGCTGTATGACGCGGTGGCGGTCCTGCCCTCTGCCGAGGGCGTAAAAAAGCTGACCGGCGACCCGGCGGCAAGGGATTTCGTCACCGACGCCTTCGCCCATGCGAAATTCATCGCGCACGGGCCGGACGCGATGACGCTGTTCGAGAGCGCCGGTCTCGCGGCGGACATGGATGACGGTTTCGTCGCCCTGAACGCGCCGGAAGATGCGGCAAAATTCATCGCCGCCTGCGGCGCCCTGCGCTTCTGGCAGCGATTCCATACCTGATCGGGTTGCTTGTTTTTACCCGGGTATTATTGACGGTAAAAATTATCCGGGTAAAAATGCGGTATGAAAAGTCAGCAAACATTCGTGGCATTCCGGGGCTACCGGCTTGTCGCGCGGGGATCTGTCGAGGCGATCGTTGCGCGCCTGCACCCGCTTTCCAGCGCGGCGCAGGCCGATCTGCGCCTTCTCGATGAAACCACGGGCCGGACCGTCGATTTCGACTGGCGGGGTGACGCCGATGCGGTTGTCGAACGCGCAAGGGCGCAACTCGCCGACAAGGGCAAGGGGCGGCCGAGACTCGGCGTCGAAAGCCGGGAGATCACGCTGCTTCCGCGCCACTGGAAATGGCTTGAGGCGCAGGGTGGAAGCGCATCGGCGGCGCTCAGGACTCTCGTCGATCGGGAGATGAAGCAGGTGGGGCAAAGCCGCGCCGATATCGATGCGCTTTATTGGCAGATGTCGGCGCTTGCCGGCGATCTGCCCGGATTCGAAGAGGCGACACGGTGCCTTTATTCCGCTGACCGGGATGAGGTCGAACGCATTTTCAGAGGCTGGCCGGAAGACCTGGGCGGTTATTTCATCGAACGGCTGGGTGGTGGAACGGCGGATGAAGGAGGCCGACAATCCGGGCTGCCCGCGGAAGATTGACGGGTTGTTAAAAAAAACGCCGCCCGGTGGGGCGGCGTTTTCGCAGGCGAAAGATGTTGACGGCTCAGTTTTCGGAAACTCAGTTTTCAGACTGGGCCTGCTGGTTGCGGCGACGGATCGCGGCGCCCAGGATATCGCCGAGCGAGGCACCCGAGTCGGAGGAGCCGTAATCGGCCATGGCCTGCTTCTCCTCGTCGATCTCCTTGCCCTTGACGGTGAGCTGGAGCTTGCGGGCGGAGCGGTCGACCGCGGTGATCTTCGCGTCGATCTTTTCGCCGACGGCGAATTTCTCCGGCCGCTGGTCGGCCTTGTCGCGCGCGAGTTCGGCGCGGCGGATGAAGCCGATCAGAACATCGTCCACCTTCACCTCGAGCCCGTTGGCCTGGACCGCGGTGATCACGCAGGTCACGATCAGGCCCTTGTGGACGCGATCGAGCACGCCGGCGGCGGGATCTTCCTCGAGCTGCTTCACGCCGAGGCTGATCCGCTCCTTCTCGACATCGACATCGAGCACCTTGGCCTTGACCACATCGCCCTTGTTGAACTTCGCCATGGCGAGCTCGCCCGGCTCGTCCCACGACAGGTCGGACATGTGGACCATGCCGTCGATCTCGGGAGCGAGGCCGATGAACAGGCCGAATTCGGTGATGTTGCGGATTTCGCCCTCGACCACCGAGCCGATCGGGTGTTCGTCGATGAACTGCTCCCACGGGTTGCGGCTGACCTGCTTGAGCCCGAGCGAGATGCGGCGCTTGCCGGCATCGACATCGAGCACCATGACCTCGACTTCCTGGCTGGTCGCCACGATCTTGCCGGGGTGGGCGTTCTTCTTGGTCCAGGACATCTCGGAGACGTGAACCAGACCCTCGACCCCCGGCTCCAGCTCCACGAAGGCGCCGTAGTCGGTGATGTTGGTAACCCGGCCGGTAACCTTGATTCCGGGCGGGAACTTGACATCGACACCTTCCCACGGATCGGTCTCGAGCTGTTTCATGCCGAGGCTGATGCGCTGGGTGTCGGAATTGAAGCGGATCACCTGCACACGCACCGGCTGGCCGATGGTCAGCGCCTCGGCCGGGTGGTTGATGCGCCGCCAGGCGATATCGGTGACATGGAGCAGGCCGTCGACGCCGCCGAGATCGACGAAGGCGCCGTAGTCGGTGATGTTCTTCACCACGCCGTCGAGAATCTGGCCTTCCTTGAGACCCTGGATCAGCTCGCTGCGCTGCTCGGCGCGGGTTTCTTCCAGAACCGCGCGGCGGGAGACCACGATGTTGCCGCGGGCGCGGTCCATCTTCAGGATCTGGAACGGCTGGGGCGTGCCCATCAGCGGGGTGACATCGCGCACCGGGCGGATATCGACCTGGCTGCCCGGCAGGAACGCGGTGGCGCCGCCGAGATCGACGGTGAAGCCGCCCTTGACCCGGCCATGGATGACGCCGCTGACCCGGGTCTGCGCCTCGTGGGCGCGTTCCAGCGCGGTCCATGCCTCTTCGCGCCGCGCCTTCTCGCGCGACAGGACGATCGAGCCGTCCTTGTCCTCATAGCGCTCGATATAAAGGTCGAACACGTCGCCAGGCTTGACTTCCTGGGTGCCGAATTCCTTCAGCGGGACGCGGCCTTCGCTCTTCAGGCCGACATCGACCACGACGAAATCGTCGTCGATGCGGGACACCCGGCCGGAGACGACGGAGCCCTCGAAGCCGGTGTTGCTGCCCAGGGTGCTGTCGAGCAGGGCGGCGAAATCCTCGGCGCCGGCCCCGGGGGCGTTGGTGTGCCCGGACTCATTGATATGATCGTGTGCGCCCTGCGAGCGCATGGCAGTTGCGGTGGAACCCATGAAGCGGTCTAGATCCTTGAAACGGGGCCGGTGGGCCGGCCGGGTCGGTTTGCGCGCCGGACCCGCCATTCAGGGGAGTTCGCCGCGGCTGCCCGGCTCTGATCGTCCGGGCTCGTTGAGTATCGTTCCCAAGCAGGAACGGACCGGATGCACCATGCAGGCGGCTGGGCTGGAAATACGCAGTTTGCCGGGGTTTTGCAACCCGCGCCGGCTCGGTCCCGCCACGGAAATCCATGCCCAAATCGCGCACCCGAGGCTTCGCGCCCCCGAATCACGTGCTATAAGCCCGCCCCGATGACGCACGCGCACCCAAAGACCGGCCTGCCCCCCCGTTCCGCCGCCCGTTCCGCGCCGCCAAAGCGCAGGATCGCGCGGCTTCGCTACCTGGCGGTTCTGGCCCCGCTCGCTCTCGGCGGGTGCGGCCTGTTCGGCGGAGGCGGACACCCGAAGACCGGCGCCGATGCACCGCCGCCGCCGGATTCGGACGTGACGGCGAAAACCCTGCCGCAGGCTGGAACGCTCTATGCCAACGGCCTCGCCTATCTCAAGAAGGACGAGAACAAGAAGGCGTCCGAGGCGTTCAACGAGGTCGAGGTCAATTATCCGTATTCGACCTGGGCGACCCATGCGCAGCTTCTGCACGGCTATGCCGAATACCGGCGGCAGAATTTCGTCTCGGCGGTCGGCGCGCTCAACCGGTTCATCCAGCTCCATCCGGCGAATCCGGAAGTCGCCTATGCCTATTACCTGCGCGCGCTCTGCTATTACGAGCAGATCGAGGACGTGCAGCGCGACCAGACTTTCACCCTCGAGGCGGTGCAGGCGCTGCAGGACGTGATTACCCGTTTCCCCGACAGCGCCTATGCGCGGGATGCGCGGGTGAAGCTGCGGCTCGCGGAAAACCGGCTGGCCGGGCATGTCATGGTCGCCGGGCGGTTCTACGAGGGGCAGAATCTCTACGCGGCGGCGATCATCAAGTATCAGCAGGTGGTGCAGAGCTATCAGACCACCACCTTCGTGCCCGAGGCGCTGGAGCGGCTGGTCGAATGCTATCTCGACCTCGGCCTGACCAAGGAGGCGCATCGCACCGCCGCCGTGCTCGGCTACAACTATCCCGGCTCGCACTGGTATCAGGACGCCTATGGCAAGCTGCGCGCCCACGGGCTGCTGAGCGGGGAGCCGAAGCCGGAACCCTCGGGCGGCTTCCTGTCCGGACTGTTCTGACCGGGGCCGGACCGGCGCCATGCTCACCGCGCTCTCGATCCGTGACGTGGTGCTGATCGACCGGCTCGATCTCGCGTTCGACCGGGGGCTGACCGTTTTCACCGGCGAGACCGGGGCGGGAAAGTCGATCCTGCTGGATGCGCTGGGTCTTGCGCTCGGCGCGCGGGCCGATGCCGGGCTGATCCGCGCCGAGGCGAAGCAGTCGGTGGTGGCGGCGTGCTTTTCCGTGGCAGCATCGCACCCGGCGCAAATGCTGCTGGCCGAGCAGGGAATCGAGGCGGGAGACGAGATTTTGCTCCGCCGCATCGTGGCGCGCGACGGCAAATCCCGCGCCCTGATCAACGATCAACCGGTAGGGGCGGGGCTGCTGCGGCGGGTCGCCGATCTCCTGATCGAAATTCAGGGCCAGCACGCGCAGATCGGCCTTGCCGATCCCTCGGTTCAGCTTGCCATGCTCGACGACTACGGGGTCGAGCCGGGGTTACGTCAGGCGGTGGCATCGGCCCATGCGACGTGGCGAATCGCCGGGGCGGCGCTGACGGCAGCGGAGACGGCTCTTGTCGAAGCGCGGCGCGACGAGGATTTTCTTCGCCATGCGGTGGACGAACTGGCCGGCCTCGCCCCGCGCGCCGACGAGGAGGAGGCGCTCGCGGTGCAGCGGCAAAAGCTGCAGGGCGCCGAGCGCCGGGCCGAGGCCATCGACTCGGCGCTGGCCGAACTCACGCCGCGCGGGCGCCGCTCGGCCGGACCGGCGGCGACGTTGCGCGGTGCCGCTCGTGCCCTGGCGCGGATCGCCGAGACGGAATCGGGTGGGGCGGTCGCCCTCGCTCTGGATGCGATCGAACGCGCCGAGGAAGCATTGGCCGAGGCGGAGACCCTGCTGTCACGCGCCAGCGCCGAGGCCGAGGCCGATCCGCGCGGGCTGGAGGCGATCGAGGAACGGCTGTTCGCGCTGCGGGCGATGGCGCGCAAGCACGCGGTGGCGGTGTCCGAATTGCCGGACCTGCTCGACCGGTTTTCCGCGCGGCTCGCGGTTCTCGATGCCGGAACCGTCGATCTCACCCGATGCGCCGAGGCGGCGAGGGCAGCCCGGATCGCCTATGCCAGCGCGGCCGGCGCATTGACGGCGGCGCGGAGCAAGGCCGCGGAACGACTGGCCAGGGCGGTCGGCCGAGAATTGCCGCCGCTCAAGCTCGATCGGGCGCGATTCGTGGTGGAGCGCGTCGATCTGCCCGAGGCGCAGTGGAGCGCGCGCGGCGCCGATTCGGTCCGGTTTTTGATCGCGACCAATCCGGGCGACCGGCCGGGCGCGATCGACAAGGTTGCGTCGGGCGGCGAATTGTCGCGCCTTCTGCTTGCGCTGAATGTCGTGCTTGCCGGCGAATCGCCGGTGGGCGCGTTGATCTTCGACGAGGTGGATAGCGGCATCGGCGGTGCGACCGCCGCCGCCGTGGGCGAGCGGCTGGCGCGGATCGCGTCCGGAACCCAGGTTCTGGTGGTGACCCAT
>DASVGZ010000245.1:0-6092 GCA_036379275.1 Acidiphilium sp.
GCGGCCGAAGCCCGAGTTCATGAAGCCGCCGAGCAGGCCGCCGCCCTGCTGCGGATATCCGCCCTGTTGCGGGTAGGGCTGCTGAGGGTAGGGTTGTTGCGGCGGATAGCCCTGCGGCTGCTGCGGTGCGCCCCAGGGTTGCTGCTGCATCGCGGGCTGGGCCTGCGGCACCGAGGCGAGCTGCTGGGACTGGTTGGCGACGAAGCCGTGCAGCGCCTGAAGCAGGTTGCCGACCTGATTCTGTTCCGCCTGGATCGCGAGCGCGATTTCCTTGAGATCGAGCAGCCATTCGCGCGCATCCTGATTGCCGGACTGCGAGGCGGTCTGCAACTTGGCGGCGAGTTCCTTCAGTTCCTGCACGGTCTGCTGGGCCTGGCCCTGCAACTGCTGGTACTGGTTGTCGATGGTCTGAACGTCCATGGCCCGGCTCCTGGGTGGCGGTGTGCTGGTGGTATAGAGCGGTTCGCGGCGAAAGTCAGGCCGCCCGGCGCAGCCCCTTCCGATAGGCCGCACAGGCCTCGCCGAACGCCTCGAACAGGCGGATCCGGTCGGGGTAGGCCATGACCTCCCATTCCGGGTGCCACTGCACGGCAAGGGCGAAGCTGGTCGCGCCCTCGACCCGCACCGCCTCGACGATGCCGTCCGGCGCCACCGCCTCGACCGCGAGGCCCGGCGCGACAAGGTCGATCGCCTGGGCGTGGATCGAATTGACCACGATCCTCGTTGCGCCCGTGATCCGGGCCAGCGAACCGGACAGGGTGACCTCGTGCTTGGGGCCGTACTGCTCGGCGCGCGTGCCGGTTCCGGCGCGATGGTCGAGCTTGCCGGGCAGATCCTGAACCGCCTGATACAGGGTGCCGCCGAGGGCGACGTTGAATTCCTGAAGGCCCCGGCAGATGCCGAAAATCGGCATTCCGCGCCTGAGGGCTTCCCGGACAAGGGGGATCGTGGTCGCGTCGCGGTCGGGATCGTGCAGGTCGGGAGTCAGATCGTCGGTGACGCCGTAGCGCGACGGGGCCACGTTGCTCGGGCTGCCGTCGAACAGCAATCCGTCCAGCCGGTCCAGTGCCTCGAACATGCGTTCGCCCTCGGGCGGAATCAGGAGCGGAAGCGCATCGGCGACGCGGATCAGGGCCTCGCCGTAGCGGGCGGGGGCGGCGTGCTGGTGGTGATTGCCGATCATCCTGGTGCAGGCCGGAATGCCGATTATCTGGGTCATGCGAACTTCCTGTACACGATTGAGCAACGAAACATCAGGCAGTGGCGCGGGGTCGAAACGCCGCGGCGGCGAGGGCGAGCAGCGCGCAGCAGAGAATGGTGAACGCCATCGGCCGCGCGGTGCCATCGGCGAGGGCGCCGACCACGGCACCGGTGATCGCACCACCGATATATTGCCATGTGCCGAGAAGCGCGGATGCCGATCCGGCATGGGCGGCATGACGTGACAGCGAGGCGACCATCGTGCTCGGCAGGGTGAGACCGTAGCTCGCCTGGCAGACGAACAGGGCGATCACGACGGCGAGTGCGCCGGCGCCGAGAACCGCCGAGGCCGCCAGTCCGAACGCGCCGAGAACCAGAGCGTAGACCGAGACGGTGATGACCGGCCGCAGCCCGGTGCGGGCGACCAGATGCGGGTTCCACAGGTTGAAGCCGATATAGATGGCGGCATTGATGCCGAAAAACACGGCATAGGCCAGCGGGCGCCAGTGAAACTCGCCGATGAACACGCCCGGCGTGCCGGCGAGATAGGCGAACAGCGCGCTGACCGCGAAGGTGCCGGTGAGCGCGTTGGCGAGAAAGCTTCGCTCGACCGCGATCTGCCCGTAGCGGATCAGGATCGAGCGGAATCCCACCGTGCTGCGCCGCTCGACCGGCAAGGTGTCCGGCAGCAGGCGCCAGACGAGGACGATCGCGACGACGCCGTATATCGTGGCGAGCACGAATATCCAGCGCCAGGAGGCGAAGGTGATGACGACGCTGCCCAGAATCGGCGCGATGATCGGGGCGACGCCCATCACCAGCATGAGCTTGGAGAACAGCATCGCGGCTTCCGAGCCGTCCGCGATGTCGCGCACCATGGCGCGCGGGATGACGACCGAGGCCGAGCCGCCGAACGCCGCGAGCAGCCGGAACGCGGAGAGCGAGGCCGCATCCCAGGCAAGGGCGCAGCCGATCGAGGCGAGGATATACAGAGAAAGGCCGAGCAGGATCGGGCGTCGCCGTCCGCTCCGGTCGGAAAACGGCCCCTGGGTCATCTGCCCGACGGCAAGACCGGCGAAATAGGCGGCGAGGGTGAGGCCGGGCGCGGCGGCATCGTGAAAATCGCGTGCGATGGTCGGGAAGGCCGGCAGATACATGTCGACCGACACCGGCCCGATCGCGATCAGGAAGCCGAGCAGCAGAGGCAGCCGGCGCGAGACCGGGATTGCGGTCGGGGCCGTCATGATGGCGGACGGGGCGGAAGACACGCGCGTCATTTAACGATTCCGCGAGTCAAGGAGAATGACCGCAAGACGCAATGCAGTCCGGCGCCGCGAGCCACAAGGCCGGCAAATCAGCCGTGCCCCGATCCTCGGAGCAGCGCCTGGGCGAGGTAGATCGCGAGCCCGATGCCCAGGACCACGATCAGCCCGGCGAGGGCGAGATCGAGCCTGCCGCCGGTCGCATCGTGGGATGTATCGTCGGTGATGGCGGCGCGGTTGCGAAGAAAGCGCACCGTGGCGCCGGCAACCATCAGGGCGCCGGCGATGATCAGGGCGAGCCCGGCCAGGCTGCCGGTAACCTGGCCGGAAATCGCGATCGTCTTGCCGAGCGACTTGCCGGCGATTTCAAGAAAGATGTCGAACCGTTCGACGAGGAAGCCGAACGCCATCACCGCGATCGCGGTGCGCACCCAGGCGAGAAAGGTGCGCTCGTTGGCCGCGTGATCGGAGAAGCGCGGAATCGTCACGCGGCTCGCTTCGCGACCTCCTCGGGCGGCATCCGCACAAGGGCGCTGTAATCCTCCATCATCGTCAGGGTAATCCGCCCGGGGGTGAAAACCTGGCCGGCGAGTTCGCGCACCGGCTTCACCTCGGCCGCGGAGCCGACGAGAAACATCTCGCTTGCCTTGGCGATGTCCTCGGGGGCGATGCGGCGCTCGTGGACCGGAATCTGGCGGGACCGCGCCAGCGCCATGACGGTCCGGCGGGTGATGCCGTCGAGGAAGCAGTCGGGAGTCGGCGTGTGCAAGGCGCCGTCGATGACGAAAAACACGTTTGCGCTGGTCGCCTCGGCGACGCAGCCGTCCCAGGTGAGCATCAGGGCCTCGTCGAATCCGGCGGCCTCGGCGGCATGTTTCGAAAGGGTGCCGATCATGTAGAGCCCGGCGGCTTTCGAGGCGGTCGGCGCGGTGCGCGGATCGGGCCGGCGCCACTGGGCCATGCAGAGCCGGACGCCTTTCATCCTGTCGGCGTCGGACGGGGTCGGCCAGACCCAGGCGGCGATCGCCAGGTGGATCTTCGTCTGCTGGCCGGCGACCGAAAGCTGCTCCGCGCCGCGCCAGGCGAGCGGACGGACATAGGCTTCACTCAGCCCGTTGGCGGCGATGACCGACTTGCAGGCTTCGTCGATCTGCCCGGCGGTGTATGGAATCTCGAAATCCATCAGCTTGCCGGAGCGGATCAGCCGGTTGGTGTGATCGTTCAGCCGGAAAATGCTGCCGCCATAGGCGCGCTCGCCCTCGAACACGGCGGAAGCGTAGTGCAGCCCGTGCGAAAGGACATGAAGCCTGGCATCGCGCCAGGGGCGCAGGGCGCCATCCCACCAGATCATGCCGTCGCGGTCGTCGAGCGGAACCAGACTCATCGGCCAATTCTCCCCTTTTGGTGCCGTGCGGCCTTCACCGGGAAAGTCGCGACGAAAGACGATTTACAAAAAGCCAGCGACGCTGTCTTATCACGCTGCGCAGACAACAGTAATGGTAAGCCTGCCATGCACGACAAATCCGCTCAACCCGGTCCCGCAGCCGGTCTGCTATTCCTCCGCGAGGATGAATTGCGCCTGGCGCAGGACATGATCTTTTTCGCCCATCGCGACCTGATCGCCACCGTCGACGCCGTACTTGCCGAAATGGGATTCGGCAGGGCCCATCACCGGGCCCTGCATTTCATCGGCCGCAATCCCGGCCTGCCTGTCGGGGAATTGTTGCAAATCCTGGGCATCGCCAAGCAGAGTCTGGCACGGGTGCTCGGCCCGCTGATCCAGCAGGGCTATGTCCAGCAGGTGCCGGGCCGGGTCGATCGCCGCCAGCGCCTGCTCAGCCTGACGCCCGAAGGTGTCGCGCTGGAGCATCGCCTGTTCGAAATCCAGCGCGAGCGCCTCACCGCCGCGTTCCGCGAGGCGGGCGGTCCGTCGGTGGAAGGGTTCCGCAAGGTCCTGCGCGGCATGATGAAGGCCGAGGCCCGGACCTATCTCGACCGGAGCGAGGCCGCGCGCGCGGCAAAACGGTGAGAGGCCGATGAACGGGGCCGCCGCGCACATCCTTCTGGTCGATGACGATGTGCGGCTGCGCGCCCTGATGTCGCGCTATCTGGTCGAACAGGGATTCAGGGTCACCACGGCGGAAAGCGCCGCAGCCGCGCGGGAGACGCTGCGCATCGTCGATCCCGACATGCTGGTGCTCGATGTCATGATGCCTGATGAATCCGGCCTGGAACTCACCGAATCGCTCCGGGCCGACCGTGCGCCGTCGCTGCCGATCCTTCTGCTGACCGCCCGTGACCAGCCGGAAGACCGGATCGCGGGGTTCGAGGCCGGGGCGGACGATTATCTGGGCAAGCCGTTCGAGCCGCGCGAACTGGTTTTGCGGATCCGGGCCATGCTGCGCCGCCGCTCGGCGCCGCCGGTGAATACCGGGCCGGTCCAGCTCGGCACGGCCAGTTTCGACGCCGACCGGGGTGAGCTGATCACCGAAAAGGGGTCGATCCGGCTTACCGGGGGCGAGGCCAGCCTGCTCGCGGTGCTCGCCGCCCGCGCCAACGAGGTTCTGTCGCGCGAGGCGCTGGCGGAAATTCTCGGCATGGGCGAGGCCGGGGAGCGCGCGATCGACGTGCAGGTGACCCGGCTGCGCCGCAAGATCGAAACCGATCCGCGCGAACCGCGCTTCCTGCAAACGGTGCGCGGCCGCGGCTATGTGCTGAAACCCGGGCCATGATGCGCAGAGCAGCCGTGACATGAGGCTGGCTCCCAGGGGGCTGGAGCCTGATCGGGCGCTACGGAAAGTCCTGCCGCGAAGCCTGTTCGGCCGCACCCTGCTGATCGTGGTCCTGCCGCTGATCTTTCTGGAAGCGGTCGCCCTCATGATCTTTTACGGCAGTCATCTCGATACGCTGTCGCGCCGGCTGGCCGGCGGCGTTGCCGGCGAGATCGCCTTCGTTCTCGATCAGGCGGACCGGCACCCGGATGCGCGCGGCGCGATCTACGCCAATGCCGCCCGCCGGTTCGAATTCGCGTTTCATAACCATCCGGGCGCCGTTCTCAGGCCGGGCACCCGGCAGCAGCACGTGCTCGGCCCGGTCGATACCGATCTTTCGCGCGCCCTGACCGCCGGGCTCGACCGTCCGTTCACCCTGATCTGGAACGGCCCGCCCGGCACCGTCCGGGTCGAGGTGCAGGTCGCGAGCGGGGTTTTGACCATCGATGTACCGCGCAAGCGGCTCTATATCGGTGCGCTGTATATCTTCTTCGCCTGGCTGGGCGGCTCGACCGTGCTTCTGCTCGGCCTCGCCATCCTGTTCCTGCGCAATCAGGTGCGCGGCATCCGCCGCCTCGCCCTGGCCGCCGAGGCGTTCGGCATGGGGCGCGATACCGGCCCGATCCGGCCCGAGGGAGCGACCGAAATCCGCCGCGCCGGCACCGCCTTCAACCGGATGCAGGACCGGATCCGCCGCTTCCTGGCCCAGCGCACCGCCATGCTGGCGGGGGTTTCGCACGATTTGCGCACGCCGCTGACCCGGCTTCGCCTCGCCGTCGCCATGCTGCCGGAGGCCGCCGGCGATATCGCCGGCATGAACAGCGACATCGCCGAGATGGAGCAACTGATCTCGCTCTAC
>DASVGZ010000246.1:0-5985 GCA_036379275.1 Acidiphilium sp.
CGGATCGTGTTGGTCGAGGCGACGATGACTTCCATGCCGGCTGTTCCCTCTCGCCTTGACCCTCGTTGCGGCGCGCCGATATGCTGTATCCATCGCAACGACAAGACAAGGTTGACCCCGGCTGTGGATGGCTTGCTGACCCCGGAGCACGATACCGTAACCGTGAGCGCGCCCGCCGGGGGAGATGCCCTGCACCGGCTTGCTTCACTGCTTCACGCCGATCTCGTCGCGACCAACGAGACGATCGTCGCGCGTATGGCGAGCGAGGTCGATCTGATCCCGCAACTCGCGGCCCATCTCATTGCCGCTGGTGGCAAGCGGCTGCGCCCGCTGCTGACCCTGGCTTCGGCCCGGCTCTGCGGCTACCGGGGCGATCGTCAGATCCGTCTGGCCGCCTGTGTCGAGTTCATCCACACGGCGACTCTCCTGCACGACGACGTGGTGGACGAGAGCGATCTGCGCCGGGGGCTGGCGAGCGCGAACGCGGTATTCGGCAACAAGGCGTCGGTTCTGGTGGGTGATTTCCTGTTCGCCCGCGCCTTCCAGCTCATGGTCGCCGACGGCTCTCTCGATGTGCTGCGCATCCTCAGCACGGCGGCGGCGACGATCGCCGAGGGGGAGGTGTTGCAGCTTTCCACCCAGAACGACCTCGGTACCGATATTCCCCGCTATTTCAAGGTGATCGAAGGCAAGACGGCCGCCCTGTTTTCCGCGGCCTGCGAGGTCGGCGCGGTGGTGGCGGAGCGCGGAGCCGGACAATGCGCCGCTCTTGCCGCCTATGGCAGCGCACTCGGTATGGCGTTCCAGCTTGTCGATGACGCGCTCGATTACGCTGCAGACCAGGGTGAACTCGGCAAGACGGTCGGCGATGATTTCCGTGAGGGAAAGCTGACCTACCCGGTGCTGATCGCCTATGCCGCCGGAGATGCGGCGGAACGCGCCTTCTGGCACCGCACCATCGAACTCGGCGAGCAGACTGGCGAGGATCTGGCGACCGCCCTGGAATTGATCGTCCGGCATGGCGCGATCGACCGGACGCTCGACCGCGCTCATGGTTTCGCCGAAGCGGCCAAATCCGCCCTGTCCGTTTTCCCGGACGATCCGGTGCGGGCCCTGATGATGGACGCGGCGGACTACACCGTCTCCCGCAGGCACTGATCGGAGCTAACGAAAAAAGCCCCGGCAGGCCGGGGCTCTTCTCAGACAGTTCGCGGGCGAACGCCGTCAGTCGGCGGCGAGCGCCATGTGCTTGCGGGCGATCTCGCCGGCGACATAGGATTCGACCGCTTTGCCGATCTCATCCGCGTGGTGGGCGAACACGTGGTCGGCTCCGGCGAAAACCCGGTAATCGACCGAAACGCCCTTCTGGGTGTTCAGTTTGTCAACCAGTTTGCGCACCGAGGGTTCGGGCACCATTTCGTCGGCATCACCATGAATCATCAGGCCGCCGCAAGGGCAGGGGGCGAGAAAGCCGAAATCGTAATGCGCCGCCGGCGGGGCGACGCTGATCCAGCCGGAAACCTCGGGCCGGCGCATCAGCAACTGCATTCCGACGAAGGCGCCGAAGGAATAGCCGGAAATCCACAGCCCTGCGTGGCCGGGGTTAAGCGCCTGCATCCAGTCCAGCGCGGCGGCAGCGTCGTTGATCTCGCCCATGCCGCCGTCGTATTTGCCCTGGCTGCGGCCGACTCCGCGGAAATTGAACCGCATTACCGAGAAGCCGAGCCGCTGGAACACCTGATACATCGTGTAGGTGATGCGGTTGTTCATCGTCCCGCCATGCAACGGGTGCGGGTGCAGCACCAGAGCGAGCGGCGCGCCGCGCTCCTTGGCATGGTGATAGCGTCCTTCGAGCCGGCCGTCCGGTCCGGCAAACATGACTTCAGGCATCGTCTTCTGAACTCTTTCCCACTCGCGACTGGCGCGATACGATCACGGCAGATACTCTGCCCCATACATCCGGCATACCGGGACGATCAACGCAAAAAACACCAACCCGCGCCGCGTCCCCGGATCGCGCGGTCCGCCACATCGTTCCGCCGCTGGTTTTACTCGCGATCACTTCCGCCTAGACCCACAGAATTTCCGTGGCTGGCCCGCTGGTTCGACATATAATCCGTCTCGACCCATTGTTGACCGGCCTGGCCTGCATACCTAATCTCCTGTGAGCTTGCGCGTCTGGACCCGCATCGTCCGAACCAGTATCGTGAGCCGTCCGGTAAGGGCGCTACCGAACGGTCGCCGGGCGATCTGATTGCCCGCCGCGCAGCCTCGGTCCGTTTCGCCGCCCCGCCAGCCTGCCAACGACAAGGTCGAAACCTATACTGCATCGTCTTGGATTTTCCTACGGAAATGTCGCATGACCCGCATGTTTTTGCGTGAGACCGTCCGGATCTATCGCCAGCGCGACCCTGCCGCACGGTCGAATCTGGAGGTTCTGCTCTGCTATCCGGGGCTGCACGCGGTCATCCTGCACCGGTTCGCCCATGCGCTCTGGACAAGGCGGCTGCGCCTGCTCGGCCGTATAGTGTCCAATTTCGGGCGCATGGTGACTGGAATCGAGATTCACCCCGGCGCTGTAATCGGGCGGCGCTGCGTCATCGACCATGGCATGGGCGTGGTGATCGGCGAGACCGCCGTGCTTGGTGATGACGTGTATTTGTATCATCAGGTGACACTAGGGGGCACGTCGAGCGATCGCGGCAAGCGCCACCCCACGGTGGGCGACAATGTCATCATCGGCGCCGGCGCCAAAGTGCTGGGCGCGATCCGGATCGGCGACAATGCGCGGATCGGCGCCAATGCCGTTGTGGTGGCGGAGGTACCGGCGAATACAACGGTGGTAGGCATCCCCGCCCGCCCGGTGGAGCGCCCGATCGAGCGGTCGCCGGTCGGTGTCCGGCCCAAGGTTCGATTCGACCCCTATGGCACGCCATGCGACCCCTGCATTGATCCGCTCTTGCATGAAATCGACACGCTGCGCTCCGAACTGACCGATCTGGAGGCGCGGATTGCCCGCACTGAAGGGCGCAAGGCGGCGTCGCGCAGGGCGGAAGAAATCGAGACCGGTCCGGATAAGAATGACCCGCTCTGCCGGAACTGAACCGCTTTATCTCGACGCCAACGCCACCGAAATTCTTCGTCCGGCGGCACGGGCGGCACTGATCGAAGCTTTTGATCTCGTGGGCAATCCAGCTTCGGTCCATGCCGAGGGCAGGGCGGCGCGGCGACTGCTGGAGGCGTCGCGAGAGACGATTGCGGCACGATTCGGCACGCGCGCGCAGGATGTCGTGTTCTGCTCCGGCGCGACCGAGGCGGACGCCATGGCGGTCCACGGGCTCGAAACTGGAAGGCCGGTGCTGATCGGTGCGACCGAGCACGATGCGATTCGCGCCTCTACTCCCGGTGCCGTGGTGATTCCGGTCGATGCGGACGGCGTTGCCGATCTCGAAGCGCTCGCCGGCCTGCTCGACGAGCATAAAGGCGCGCTGGTGTGCTTGATGGCGGCGAACAACGAGACCGGGGTGATCCATCCGATCGGCGAGGCGGCATCGCTATGTGCGGCCCATGGCGCGCTCCTGCATGTCGACGCGGTGCAGGCGGCCGGCCGGATCGACTGCGATTATCTGGCTCTCGGCGCCGCCAGCATGGCGATTTCGGCGCACAAGATCGGTGGGCCGAAAGGCGCGGGCGCGCTGCTGCTCGCACCCGAGGCTGCCGACCGGTTTGTGCCGCTGATCCGGGGCGGTGGGCAGGAGCTTGGCCGGCGCGGCGGCACCCAGAACCTGCCGGCGATCGCCGGATTCACGGCCGCCATCGGGGCGGACCGGACCGGCGAGGTCGAAAGGCTCACTGCCCTGTGCGATGCGATCGAGAATGGGGCACGGGATGCAGGCGCCATCGTGATCGCCGAAACCGCACCGCGCCTTCCCAACACTGTCTGCCTTGCCTTGCCCGGGCTTTCGGCGGAAACCCAGGTGATCACGCTCGATCTCGACGGAATCTGCGTCTCCGCCGGTTCGGCCTGCTCTTCCGGCAAGGTCGGGCGCAGCCATGTGCTGGACGCAATGGGTCTCGGCGACCTGGCCGGCTGCGCGATCCGGGTTTCCCTGTCCTGGTCCACGCCGGACGATGCGCCGGCCCGGTTTCTTGCCGCATATCGGCGCCTCGCCATGCGCGCCTTGCGAAAGCGGGACGGTTTCTCTACTCCGCACGCTGAGCAGGTGCGTATCGAACCTGCCGTTTCGTAGGGATTCGAGGGTTTCCGATGCCGAGCATGACTTTCATCGAGCGCGATGGCACGCGCCGCACCGTGGATGCGCCGATCGGTTTGTCGGTGCTGGAGATCGCGCACAAGCACGGCATCGATATCGAGGGGGCCTGCGAGGGGTCGCTCGCCTGTTCGACCTGCCATATCATCGTCGAGCCCGACTGGTATGCGAAACTCGCCGTCGCGACCGAGGACGAGGAGGACATGCTTGATCTCGCGTTCGGCCTGCAAAAGACATCGCGGCTCGGCTGCCAGATCGTGATGAGCGAAAAGCTCGACGGGCTGGTCGTGCGGCTGCCTGCCGGCGTGCGCAACGCCCAGTTCGGCTGAAACCATGCGCGTCGTCGTCGCCATGTCCGGCGGGGTGGACAGCTCGGTGGTCGCCGGGCTGATGCACGAGGCCGGACATGAGGTGATCGGCGTCACGCTCCAGCTTTACGATCACGGTGCGGCCACGGGGCGCAAGGGTGCGTGCTGTGCCGGGCAGGATATCCACGACGCCCGTAACGTCGCCGACCGGCTCGGCATCGCGCATTACGTGATCGATGCCGAAGCCGCATTCCGCGAGCGGGTGATCGGCGATTTCGCCGACGCTTACGCGGCCGGCAAGACCCCGGTGCCCTGCGTGCGCTGCAACCAGCATCTGAAATTCGGCGATCTGCTCATTCTCGCGCGCGATCTCGGTGCCGAGGCGCTGGCGACCGGCCATTACGTCCGCCGCGAGGAGGGCAGAGATGGTCCCGAGTTGCACCGCGCCGTGGATCTGGCGCGCGACCAGTCCTGGTTCTTGTTCGCCACCACCCGTGAACAGCTCGCTTTTGCCCGGTTTCCGCTCGGCGCCATGTCAAGCAAGGCCGATGTTCGCGCCGAGGCCGCACGCATGGGCCTGCCGGTCGCGGTCAAGCCGGACAGCCAGGATATCTGCTTCGTTCCCTCCGGCTCCTATGCCGACATCGTCGCGAAACTGCGCCCGGACGCGGCCGAACCCGGTGAGATCGTCGATACGGAGGGCGCGGTCCTCGCGCGGCACGACGGCATCGCCCGCTATACGATCGGGCAGGCGAAGCGGCTCGGCGCGGCTTCTGGCCGGGTGGTGACCCGGATCGACGCGCAACACCGGCGCATCGTGGTCGGCCCGCGCGGGGGCGGATCGCGCACTGTCCGTTTCGCCGAGGCGAACTGGCTGATCGACCCGCCGTCCGGTCCGATCCGCGCCGCGGTGAAGTTGCGCGCGGGCGAAACGCCGCGCCCGGCGGAGATCGATGTGGCGGGCGGAATCGCGACCCTGGATCAGGAGGCGCTCGCGGCTCCGGGACAGGCCTGTGTGGTTTATGACGGAACCCGCGTTCTGGGCGGCGGATTCATCATTCAGTAGATTTTGTCTGGCAATTTTAGATTCGTATTATTAATAATCGTTGACGCCTCGTCGCGAGATTGTGATAATTCCGGTTCGGGCCATTTTTGGAAATGGTGCGCCTGAGGGATGGCTGGGGGAGTTTCGTCTCCGGCTGGAGACGATCGAAGCCCATACAACCTGCCGGACCGACCCGATCCATTTTCAGAATGACCCTGAAAATCGAGGAGACGGCCAATGTCGGGAACACTCATTCCCCCGGGTGGCACGGTCACACTGACCACCTCGCTATCCGGCAACGCCACTTTCACCAATGCGGGAGGCATTGATAGCGGGGTTCTGCTGATCGAGCCGAGTGCCC
>DASVGZ010000247.1:0-3566 GCA_036379275.1 Acidiphilium sp.
ATTACGCCGTCGGTCGTGGTTTCCGCCATCAGCGGCACATGGCCGCAGAGGATTTCGACGCTTCTGGCCCGCAGCGCGGCGAGCAGATCCTCCGGTCCCTGCGGCCGGTCGCGCACCTCGATCAGGGCGGGAACGGCAAGACCCCTGTCGAGAGCGAGAAGGGCGGTTTCCAGCGCGAGGCGGCCGGAGCCGAGAAGCACGATGTTGCGCCCGGCGAACGCATCGTAGCGGGTGAGCAGGGCGTGCAAGGCCTGCGCGCCGACCACGCCCGGCTGATCCGATCCCTTGAACGAGAGGACGAGATCGCGCGCGCCGGAGGCAACGACGATGCTGCCGAAGCCGCAGAGCCAGGATCGCTCCTCGGTGGCCAGCCCCGCGATCGGGCAGGGCAGGGCCTGCAAATTCGGCCCATTGACCCAGGCGCCCCAGACGCTGACGCCGAGCAGAACCTCCACCCCGGCATCGTAGACTTCGTCCAGCCCGTCGATATTCGCGGCGACCTGTTCGATCATGCGGGCCTGATTGGCGATTGCGCCGGTGGCGCGGCCGCCGAACAGATAGGGCACATCAAGCCCGGCCATGCCGGGGGCGACCGGGTGTTCGTCGACCAGAAGCACGGATTGTCCGGCCCGCGCGGCCTTCAGCGCCGCCGCGATTCCAGCCTTGCCGGCGCCGACCACCAGAACATCGGCGAATTGCGCCGGACGAGGGAATTTGCCGACATTGGATTTCGGATCGACGAAACCGGGATCGCGATGCGGAATGTCCATGCTCAGATTCTTTCCAGCGCCTGCGCCAGATCGGCGATGATGTCGGCCTCGTGTTCGATGCCGATGGAGATGCGGATGGTCGCATCGGTGACGCCGGCGGTCTCGCGGCGTTCCTTCGGAACGGAAAAATGCGTGGTCGTGGCGGAGTGGCAGATCAGGGTTTCGGTGCCGCCGAGACTGACCGCGAGTCGGAGAAGGCGAAGCGCGTCGAGCATCCGGAACGCTTCCGTCTCGCCACCCGCGATGTCGAACGCGAAGGTGGAACCGGCGCCGGCGCATTGGCGGTCGAGCACGGCGCGGCCGGGGCTGCCGGACGGCAGGAGCCCGGCATAGGTCACACTCGCGACTTTCGGATGGGCTGCAAGAAACCGCGCGACGGCCTCGGCATTGCGGCAGGCGCGCTCGGTACGCAGCGCCATGGTTTCCAGAGAGCGCAGCATCAGCCAGCATCCGTGCGGATCGAGATGGGTGCCGAGCAGGGTGCGCAACTTGCGCAGTGGTTCGATCAGAGCGACGCGGCCCGAGACGCTGCCGGCCAGCATGTCGCTGTGCCCGCCCGCGTATTTGGTCAGCGAGGTCATGCACAGATCGGCCCCGTGCTCCAGCGGATTCTGCAGAATCGGGCCGAGAAACGTGTTGTCCGCGACCAGAACCGGCCGACGCCCCTGTTCGAGTTCCAGCGTGTCGGCGATGCGCGCGATCAGGGCGATGTCGGCGATCCCGGCGAGCGGGTTGGACGGGGTCTCGACCCAGATGACACCGACCGGACCGTGGGCTTTCGCCCGGGCGGTGGCGGCCCGAATCGAGGTTTCATCGAGCGGATTCTCGATGGCGACCGGCTTCACTCCGTAAACCGGCAGAAGCAGATTATTCATCAGCCCGTCGGTGCCGCCATAGAGCGGGCGGGTATGCAGGATGCTTTCGCCCGGCCGGATCAGGGAGAGCAGGGTGGACGAGATCGCCGCCATGCCGCTGTTGAACACGGCGCAGGCTTCGGCACGATCGAGCGCCGCCATCCGCGATTGCAGCATCTGCATGTTGGGATGGTCGAGCCGCGCATAGATGTAGCCATCGTCGTTCGTTGCCTCGGGTGCGCGGCCCTCGGTGTAGCCCTCATGCGCGGTCTTCGCGTGCAAAGCATCGCGGTAGACGAAAGTGGTGCTCATGTAGGCCGGCGGCTTGACCGCGCCATGATGAGCCTGAGGATCGTAACCGTGCCTGATCGCGACGGTATCGGGGCGCCAGCCGGGCCGGGTGCCGGTCATGTCAGAGTCCGGCAAGGGCGGGGCGCCTTTCCTGTCTTGCGGCGGGTGCCGGGGTCAATTCCATGATCCTGTCCGCGTACCAGTCGGTGAAGCGCAAGGCGAGCGATTCAGAACTGAGGCTGTAGGGACCTGGAACATAGCCGATCGAATTCACCCCGCGCTGATTGTTCTCGACCAGATCGCGATCCTGCAGGTTGGTTTCGTCCCAGATCCGCATCAGCTCTTCTTTTGTATAGTCGACGCCTTCCTGTGCGTCCTTGTGAACCAGCCATTTCGCGACCACCAGGGTTTCCTCCGGCGCCAGCGGAAGCGCCATGAAGGAGAAAACGAAATCGCCGAGCGCGTGAGCAAAGCAGTTCGGCTCGAGCGCCCAGCGCAGCGAGCCGATATCGCCGCCGTTGATCGCGCAAACCGGCTTTTTTACGCAGGGCGCACCGTCGAGGCTCATCGTGACATTGCCTTCCCGAAGCGGGAAGCGCGAAGCCTGCCACCATTCGCCTTCGACCGGCGTGCAGGGCAGGCCGAGCGCCTCCATCCGGGCGATGAAGCTCGCCGTGTGTTCCGTGATCTCGAAATTGCCCCTGGAATTGACCGGAAAGGACAGCGCCAGTTGTGGATGGCGCGCCGCGCAATGGTAGCATTCGCGTGCGTTTTCCATCACGAGTTTCCAGTTGCCGCGTTCGAGCAGTGTATATTGTGCGGCGATTTTGGTGTTCAGAAGATCGTGCGGTGCCAGCATCGGCGTGAACCGGTCGTGAAACCCGGTGAAATCCGGGGCGGTTTCCGCCATGCAGATATAAATAGAGCCGGCGACGGTGCGGACATGGATCGGGTTCAGGCCGTGCGTGGATTTGTCGAAATCGCGCGCCATCTTTCCCGCGCCGCGCAACTGCCCGGTGTCGTCATACAGCCATTGATGATAGGGGCACATCAGGCGCGCCGCGCTGCCGCAGCCATCCGGCACGATCTGCGCGCCGCGATGGCGGCATGTGTTGAAAAACCCGCGCAGGATGCCATCCTGTCCGCGCAGCACGATGATCGGCGTGCGCCCGACGGTGAGCGCCATGTAGCTGCCGGGATCGGGGATTTCGATCTCGAAGCCGATCATGAGCCAGGAGCGGCCGAAAATTTCGCGAAGATCGAAATCGAAAATATCGCGATCGGTATAGAATGCCTGGGGAAGATTATGGCCGGGCGGTCTGTTTGCCAGCAATCGGGCAATATTTTCGTGGGTCAGGCTCTGATCCGGCATCTTCGGTCTCCGATACGGCCGGAATTTAGGCGGTGCCCGCCAGTGCCGGCAAATCGCATTTGCGCATGACCCTATGCCGTTCCGGCATCGCGGCTGCTTCGGGAATTGATGCAGAAATTGATTGAGTTCCCGTTTGATCTACGCCAGACTACCCCGGATTTCGGCGATCCATTGCCTGTCTTCGGCCATAACATGTTGGGGAAACGTTCCAATGACAAGAAAAAATCCGGAATTCGATGCCGCCCGTTTCGGGGCGGGCGATTTGCAAAATCATGTGAT
>DASVGZ010000248.1:0-6285 GCA_036379275.1 Acidiphilium sp.
CCGCTTGCCCGCCTGCTCGCCGAACTGGCCGACATCCCGGACCTCGCCCGGCTGCGCTACACGACATCCCACCCGCGCGACATGGATGCCGGGCTGATCGCGGCGCACCGCGACAACCCCAAACTCATGCCGTTCCTTCACCTGCCGGTGCAGTCGGGTTCGGATTCGATCCTCCAGGCGATGAACCGCCGGCATGGCGCCGATCTATTCCGCCGCATCGTGGCCGATCTGCGTGCGGCGCGGCCCGACATCGCCCTGTCGAGCGATTTCATCGTCGGTTTTCCGGGCGAAACCGACGCCGATTTCGACTCCACCATGCGCCTCGTACGTGAAACCGGCTTCGCCCTCGCCTACAGCTTCAAATACTCGCCGCGCCCCGGCACACCCGCCGCCGACGCCGGAAATCAGGTGCCTGAATCGTTGAAAGACAGCCGGTTGCAGGAACTTCAGGCGATTTTGCGCGAACAACAGCACGCTTTCAACCGCGCCCAGGTCGGCCGGCGCTTCGAGGTTCTGTTCACCGGTCCCGGCCGCCATCCCGGCCAGATCGCCGGCCGCTCGCCCTACCTCCAGCCGGTGATCGTCGATGCCGCCGATCTTGCGCCCGGCACGATCCACCCCGTGACAATCGCTTCCGCCAACCCCAATTCTCTTATGGCCACCCTCAACCAGGAGCAGATCGCCGCTTGAGCCAGATCGCCGGATCACAAGACTCGCTTTCCCGCACTCTCACCTTCAACGACAACGGCCTGTTGTCTGTCCTCCTGGGCGATCACGATCGCAACCTCGCCTGTATCGAACAGCGGCTCGGCGTGCGCCTCGCGTGCCGGGGCAACCGCGTGTCGATTTCCGGCGAGCCGAGCCGGGTGGAAGCCGCGGAAACCGCCCTGTCGTCGCTCTACCAGCGCCTGTCGCAGGGCGAGGCGATCAGCGCCGCCGAGGTCGATGCGGCGGCCCGCCTGGTCGATCCCGCCGCCGACCCCCGGCTGCCTCTGTCCGACCTTCCGGCAATCCGCACCCGCAAGGGCGTGGTCGGCCCGCGCAGCCCGGGCCAGGCCAGCTATATCGACCTGCTTTCCCGCCATGAGATGGTGTTCGCGATCGGCCCCGCCGGCACCGGCAAGACCTATCTCGCGGTCGCCCAGGCGGTCGCCATGCTGATCTCGGGCCGGGTCGACCGGATCGTTCTCTCGCGCCCGGCGGTCGAGGCCGGCGAACGGCTCGGCTTCCTGCCTGGCGACATGAAGGAAAAGGTCGATCCCTATCTCCGCCCGCTTTACGACGCTCTGCAGGATCTCCTGCCCGGCGACCAGATGACCAAACGGATGACGTCCGGCGAAATCGAGATCGCGCCGCTCGCCTTCATGCGCGGCCGCACCCTCGCCCACGCCTTCGTTATCCTGGACGAGGCGCAGAACACCACGCCGGTGCAGATGAAAATGTTCCTCACCCGGATGGGCGAGGGCACCCGCATGGTCGTGACCGGCGATCTCTCGCAGATCGACCTTCCCGCCGGCGCCCGCTCCGGCCTGACCGACGCGCTGGACACGCTGGAAGGCGTTCCGGGCATCGGCGTCTCCCGGTTCACCGTGAACGACGTGGTGCGCCATCCGCTGGTCGCCCGCATCGTCGAGGCCTATGACCGGCGCATGGCGGCGCGGCAGGAGCGCGAGCGCGAAAGCTGATGGAACCTCCACGAGAATTTCCCGCCAAGCCTGAGTCTTTCTCCGGGCCTGTTCCCGATATCGCCGCATCGCCGGAAATCACCGTTGCCGAACCGCTCTGGCGCCGCCACATCCACGCCCCGGAACGGCTGGTCGCCCGCGCGCTCGCCGTGGCGGGATGCGCGTCCTCGGTGATCCTGACCGACGATGCCACGGTCAAGCGCCTGAACGCGCGCGATCGCGGCCGCAACAAGCCGACCAACGTGCTGACCTACGAGGCACCACCGGAAATCATCGTCGCCCTCGGCACCGTTCTGCGCGAGGCCCGCGCGGCCGGAAAACCGCCGGCCCACCACCTCGCCCACCTGATCGTCCACGGCGCCCTTCACCTCGCCGGCGAGGATCACCATCAGGCCGGCGAGGCACGGCGCATGGAACGCAAGGAGGCACGGCTGCTCGCCCGGCTGCGCGTCCCGAATCCGTGGAAACGCCAGTCATGAGCGGCTCCTGGTTCGTCAAACTCCTCCATAAAATGCGCGAGCAGCCCGATCTTCGCCAGCAGATCGGCGAACTGATGGAGGAAGCCGAAGCCGAACTCGACAGCGAGGACGGCAGTACCGGGCTCGACCGGCAGGAACGCGCGCTGATCGCCAACGTGCTCCGGTTGCGCGGCATCACCGCCGACGACGTGATGGTGCCCCGTGCCGACATCGTCGCGATGCGCGCCGATGTCACGCTCGATCAGGCAATCAGCCAGATCCGCCGCGAGGGTCATTCGCGGATGCCGGTGTTCGGCGACCATCTCGATGACGTTCTCGGCATGGTCCATATCAAGGACGTGATGGGCTACGCCGGCCCGCCCGACCGGTTCTCCCTTCGCGCGATCCTGCGCAAGCCGCTGATGGTCGCCCCCCAGATTCCGGTGCTCGACCTCCTGTTGCAGATGCGCCAGCAGCGCACCCATCTCGCCCTTGTGATCGACGAATATGGCGGGGTCGACGGCCTGGTCACCATCGAGGATCTGGTCGAGACCATCGTCGGCGACATCGACGACGAGCACGATGAAATCGAAGGCCCGATGCTGATCGAGCGCGACGATGGCAGCGTCGATCTCAATGCCCGCCTGCCGCTCGAAAAATTCGAGGAGAAATTCGGCCCGGTCCTGACCGGGGAAGAGCGCGACGCCGACCTCGATACCGTCGGCGGCCTCGTCTTCACCCTCGCCGGACGGGTGCCGATCCGGGGCGAAATCGTCGCCCATCCCTCCGGCATCGAATTTCTGGTTCTCGACGCCGATGCGCGCCGGGTCCGCCGCCTCCGCGCCCGGCAGACCGAACCGGCGAACTGACCCTCCGCCGTACGAAGGCCGGACAATGAACAGCGGACGAACCCATCTGACAGAGGTGTTTCGCTGGTCCGCCACAACCGAAGGAGAGCTTGAATCGGTTCTGGCCTCCGGACTGGGCATGGCGGTTCCAGTGTTTCTGGCCGCGCTGTCGGGGCATATCGGTCTCGGCCTCGCGGCGTCGGTCGGCGGGCTCATGGCCATCGGCGCCGAAACGGGAACCGCCCCCGGCGAGAGGATGGGCAGCCTGGCCGCCCTGCTCGCCCCCGCGATCGCCGCTGCAGCAATCGCGGCACTCATCGCCGGGCATGGCTGGCGCACCGACGCCCTGCTGACCCTGCTTGCCATCCTTGCGGCGGTCTTCGGCGGCTACAGCCGTCCTCTTGCCGTGGCGACCACGCGATTCGTCGTCTTTCTGGTCATCGCGATCAGCGTTCTCGAAACCGCCCCGGATCGGGCCGTGCTTGCGGTCCTGATGATCCTGGGCGCGTTATGGACGATGGCCGTGAGCCTTCTGCTCGGTGCCCTGATCGGTTCCGGGCAAAATGGCCCGGCAATCCGGCCTCCCGCATCTTCCGCGACGGCGGCGCAGAAATTCTCGCGCTGGAAGCGCAACCTCACCCATCTGTCCGGCTGGCAGTTCGCCCTCCGGCTCGGGCTCTGTCTCGGTATTGCCGGCGTGCTCCGCTGGCGCTGGCCCGACAGTCACCTGATCTGGATCGCCCTGACCGTCGTCCTCCTGTCGCAACGGCGACTGGATATCGTCCCGGTCAAAACCACCCAGCGCGCCGTTGGCACCACACTCGGCGTCGTCGCCGCCGATCTGTTCACCCTCCACGGGCTGCCCGTCTGGGGTGTCGTGGTCACGATCGGCGTGCTCGGCGCGGCAAGACCATGGCTGCGCAGCCGGAACTACCTCGCTTACTCCGCCTGCATGACTCCCCTGATCATCCTGATTCTGGATGCGGACGGCCCGATCACCGGCGGCATCCTCGGCGACCGCCTGATCGCGACACTGATCGGCGTCGCCATGGTGATCGCCACTAATCTTGCCTTTGCCCGTCTTGTACCGAAAACAGCGTAAAAACCATTTCGATTTTTAACCAGCCGCCATCGCGAACGACGTGACGCGATCCACCAGGTCACATCCAGAACCGTCAGAAACCAACACACCAGCTCTTATTCAGCAGGCAGGCTGGCGCAGGCACGAAACGCCTCCAGTGCCGGGGCTGCGCCCCTGAGCGATACCGTCACCGGGTCGATGGCCTCCGAAGTCACGGTCAGCACCGCCCCATGCTCCAGAGACGCAACAAGCGCGGCCGTTTCCCGCCGTGTCAGCCGGACGTTGATCGTATAGTCGTCCTTCGATTCGACGTGCATCGAACGCCGGGCTCCGTCGATCGAGACCGCGAGTGTCCTGACTGTCTTGCCTTCGAGGATCGGCGAATTGTAACCGACCGTGAGCCAGAATTTGCGCCCGTCCACATTCAGGCCGACCGATGCGCTGCCAGGGTGCCACCCGGCGGTGAAGCAGCCATCCGGCGGCGAGACGCGGGAATCCCTTGCTGTCGCCCACTCGCCGCTTCGTGCCAGGGGAACCGGAGGTTTGACGGCCGGCGCCGCCCCGTCGCGCTTGTGGACGCCGGCCGGCGCCGCGAAAGCCGTTCCGGCAAGGCAACCCGACAGGACCGAAAAGACCAAAACCCGCATCCGGCGCTCCGTTCATTTCAACCCGATGGATTCGGCAATCTCCAGACACGCCCGTTCGAGTTGCAGCAGATCACGATCCAGAAATTCCTGAAATGAATTTTGAATTTTTTCAATTCTTGCATCATCATCGTCAAAATTCATCGAAATATTTTGATCAAGAAGTCGATTTTTATAAATTGTAGTCCATATTTTTCCAGGAGAAGAAGTAGGATTTTTAAATATCGATTTATCACTTTTAGCAAATTTATAAATTTTTTCTCTGATATCTTGAGGTCCAGGCCCAATTATCAGTGACAATGTAACTCTATTTTGTTTAGTTTCTTTTAAAATTTCATTTTTTATCTCAAATAGCAACATTCTTCTTGTTTTGGTCCATTGATTTTCTGAACATAAATTGAACACATCTCCGAATTTTTTTGGGAAGAAGAATTTTTCGCTTTTGGCCTTGTTATCAAATTCCAAATTTTCGTTTTCTTCGATTAAAGGAAACAAACAATCTAACAAATTTTCTTGTTTTGGCCTGCTATCAAAAACAAAATCGAAAGCTTCTTTGTATTTTTCATAAACATTGAGAGCTAATTTTTTAAGTTCGTTATCCTCCACAACACGTCTCCTGATCAGATCAACATATTGGCGAACAATAGATTCTATTTCAGGTGATTTATAAACATACGAATCTTTCAGAATTTCTTCAAAAATATTCGTCAATCTTCCATAATTGAACGAAATCCACCTATCGTTGCTTGCTGCTATTCCTTCCGGGGTAAGATAGATAAATATCTTTCGCCAACCGGAATAAAATTCTTCCACTATCTTCAGATAACGGGAAAGCTGATCTCCACCTTCCGGAGCGCCAATCTTGTTTTCGATCGCAACAACCAGTTTGTGCTCCGGAATTTCGATCAGGATATCTACCGACCATCTTTCGCGATAGACGATTGCGCTTTCGAGGTTTGCGACAGCAATTTCAAGGCTGTGAACAACGCGTTCGTTCTCCGGAACCTCAGCGGCAAACGCGCGCAGGACACGACGTAATGGCTCGCTTCCCAATCCATGCGGCCGCGCTGGAGACAGCAGGAAGGCCAGAAAATTCGAATGCCTCAACTCCGCCCGGCCAGCCCCTAAAGCTTCGAATAGATTGAATTTGCCGAACCTGCCAACGATCGTCCTGAAATCCCGATCATCGATCAAATTCGATATCTGTTGCTCTACGCCAACCAGAGCATCCATTTTGCTTCATCTCTCTCGATAGGCCTTGCCGTCCGCGATGATGGACCATCTGAAATGAACTGACAACCGCAACATAGATGCCTGCTCCTGCCACTCCGCGAAACAGAATCCCTGACACTTTGTCACCGGCAGGCCACGGAGAGCGGCCGCTCAGAAACCTTCCAGCGCAACCTTGCCCCGAGCCCGCCCGGTTTCGATCAGGGCATGGGCACGCTTGAGATTGCCTGCGTTGATCGGCCCGAAATTCTCCGTCAGCGTCGTGCGAATCGTCCCCTCGTCCACGAGACGCGACACCTCGCCCAGCAAAACGCCCTGTTCCGCGATATCCGAGGTGCC
>DASVGZ010000249.1:0-2122 GCA_036379275.1 Acidiphilium sp.
CAAGACGCAGACGATCACCGCCGAGCGGGTGATCTCGGCGGTCGGCATCGTCGGCAATGTCGAAAATCTCGGTCTCGAAGGCACGAAAGTGAAGGTCGAGCGCACCCATGTCGTGGTCGATGGTTTCGGCCGCACCGGCGAACCGGGCGTCTACGCGATCGGCGACCTCACCGGCCCGCCCTGGCTCGCCCACAAGGCCAGCCACGAGGGGATCGTCTGCATCGAGAAAATCGCGGGCCTCGACCCGCATCCGTTCGAGACCGGCAACATCCCCGGCTGCACCTATTGCCGGCCACAGGTTGCTTCGGTCGGCCTGACCGAGGCAAAGGCGAAGGAATCCGGCCGCAAGGTGAGGGTCGGGCGCTTCCCGTTCATCGGCAACGGCAAGGCGATCGCGATGGGCGAGCCGGACGGCATGATCAAGACCGTGTTCGACGCCGAGACCGGCGAACTGCTCGGTGCCCATATGGCCGGCGCGGAAGTGACCGAGATGATTCAGGGCTACGTGATCGCCCGGCAGCTCGAAACCACCGAGGCGGAGTTGATGCACACGGTGTTCCCGCACCCGACCGTGAGCGAGGCGATGCACGAATCGGTGCTTGACGCCTACGGCCGCGCGATACATTTCTGATGCCATGATGCGCATCGAAATCGATCATCGGGCGCCCGGCTCTTCAACCGGCGAGCGGGTCAGGCACCCGGAAAAGCAGCACAGGGCGGACAACCCGATCCAGCGCAAGCCGGACTGGATCCGGGTCAAGGCGCCCAATCACCCGGTCTATCACGAGACCCGGGCGCTGATGCGCGCGAACAACCTCGCCACCGTGTGCGAGGAGGCCGCCTGCCCGAATATCGGCGAGTGCTGGTCGCATCGCCACGCGACCATGATGATCATGGGCGAGATCTGCACCCGCGCCTGCGCGTTCTGCAATGTCTCGACCGGACTGCCCGCGCCGCTCGCCGCCGACGAGCCCGAGCGCGTTGCCGATGCGGTGGCGAAGCTTGGCCTTCGCCATGTGGTGATCACCTCGGTCGACCGCGACGACCTCGCCGATGGCGGGGCCGCGCATTTTGCCGCGGTGATCGGTGCGATCCGCGCGGCAGCACCCGAAACCACGATCGAGATCCTGACACCGGATTTCCTGCGCAAGCCGGGCGCGGTCGAAATCGTGGCGGCGGCGAAGCCCGACGTGTTCAACCACAATCTCGAAACCGTTCCGCGCCTCTACCCGACGATCCGGCCCGGCGCGCGCTATTTCCAGTCCCTGCGCCTGCTCGACCGGGTGAAAGAAATCGACCCGTCCTCGTTCACCAAGTCCGGGCTGATGGTGGGCCTTGGTGAAACCCGCGCCGAAATCGGCCAGGTGATGGACGACCTGCGCATCGCCGATGTCGATTTTCTCACCATCGGGCAGTATCTGCAGCCGAGCGTCAAGCACGCGGCGGTCGATCGCTTCGTTCCGCCCGACGAGTTCGCCGAACTGGCCGCGATGGCGCGGGCCAAGGGCTTCCTGATGGTCTCGGCAACCCCGCTGACCCGCTCCTCCTACCATGCGGACGCCGATTTCGCCGCCCTGCGCGCGGCGCGACTCGCGAAACTCGCGGCCTGACCGTGCCAAAACACACCGAACGCAAGCTCGTCCCCTACCGGCCCGAGCAGATGTTCGATCTGGTCGCCGATGTCGCCAAATATCCGCAATTCCTGCCCTGGTGCGTCGGGTCGCGCATCCGCTCGCGGACCGGCAACGTCCTGGTCGCCGACCTGACCATCGGGTTCGGCCCGTTCCGGGAAAGCTTCACCTCCCGCGTCACCCTGGACGGGCCGGAGCGGATCGCTGTCCGCTACGAGAACGGGCCGTTCAAGTATCTGCGCAACGAATGGCGGTTCATCCCCGATCCGGCCGGCACCACCATCGATTTCTACGTCGATTTCGAATTCCGCAATTTCATCCTGCAAAAGGCGATCGGCGCCGTGTTCACCGAAGCGGTGCACCGCATGGTCAACGCCTTCCTCAAGCGCGCGGGCGATATTTACGGAGCGCCTTCGGCCAGCTCTTCCACACCCGCCCCAGTCAAGGGATGATTAGTTTTCATTGATAGACAACACCTCCATCTCTGGTGC
>DASVGZ010000250.1:0-2468 GCA_036379275.1 Acidiphilium sp.
CGCATGGTGCGCCCAGGTGATCGTGGTGCCGGACAGAAGCAGGACCATGGTCAGGAACAGCGGGATCGCGAATGGATTGTCGGTGCTGATCTGCGGCGGCGGCCAGGAGGCCACCATCGCGTAGCCCTGATGCCCGGGGAAAAAGAAGAAATTGAAATAGGTCCAGAAGAAGGCGACGAAGAACATCACCTCCGAACTGATGAACAGCGCCATGCCGTAGCGCATCCCGATCTGGGTGATCAGCTTGTGCAGGCCGGGCGTGCGGCTTTCCCGGATCACGTCGCGCCACCAGACGACCATGGTGAAGAACGCGACGATCACGCCGGCGATCAGGAACCAGTAATCGTTGTAATGGGCGACGAAAATGATCCCGGCGGCGAACAGGATGGCGGCCAGGGCGCCGAAGACCGGCCAGATGCTGGGCTCGACCAGATGGTACGGATGTGCCACGCGCCCCGCGATCTGTCCCTCCGCCGTGTGAAGCTCACCACTCATATACTTGCGTCTCCCAGAAAACCCGTCGGTAAATTTGCCGACAAATCCATCACCACATATGCCCGCTGTGCAGCAGTTTCACCACCGCGATTCCATAGATCAGCAGGCTCAGCGCCACCAGTGCGATCAGCACCGCCCAGTTGCGGCCACGCCGCCGGCGTCTGAATTCGGCCTTCCGCTCCGGCGTCCATTCCATGTCCGTGCCCGTTTCGCTCATCGCGGCCCCGCTCATACCAGCCGATCCAGAACCAGCGCGCCGAAAATCAGGAACAGGTAGAGGATCGAATATTTGAAGGCGGCCCGCGCCGGCGCGTCGCGGGTCAGACTGACCCCGCCCGCATCCTGATCGTCGCGCACCACCCGCCACGAATACCAGACGAAGACGAGCCCGAGTGCCATCGCGCACGCGCCGTAGACCAGCCCGGTCAGATGCAGGACATAGGGAAGCAGCGAGACCGGCACCAGCCAGAGCGTATAGCGCAGCACCGCGAACCGGGTTTTCCGCGCCCCCGCGACCACCGGCAGCATCGGCACGCCGGCACGCTCGTAATCGTTCGAGGCGAACAGCGACAGCGCCCAGAAATGCGGCGGCGTCCAGAAAAAGATAATCGCGAACAGAACGATCGGCAGAAGCGTGACATGTCCGGTCGCCGCCGCCCAGCCGATCACCGGCGGAAACGCGCCGGCCGCGCCGCCGATCACAATGTTCTGCGGCGTCCGCCGCTTCAGCCACATCGTGTAGATGCACACGTAGAACAGGATCGATCCCGCCAGCAGCGCCGCCGCCAGAAGGTTGGTCGCGAGTCCCATCACCACGACCGACAGAACCGACAGCCCGACGCCGTAGCTCAGCGCGGCTTCCGGCGAAATCCGGCCGGCCGGGATCGGCCGTTTCGCGGTCCGCCGCATGACCGCGTCGATATCGCGGTCGTACCACATGTTGATCGCGCCCGCCGCGCCCGATCCCATCGCGATGCACAAAATCGCGGCGATGCCGAGCATCGGGTTGATCCCGCCCGGCGCGATCACGAGCCCGACCGCCCCGGTGAACACCACCAGAACCATCACCCTGGGCTTGAGCAGGGTGATCCAGTCGGCGGCGGTCGAACCGAGCAGCGCGGCCTCGGCGAGGTCCGCGTCACCCGGCCCGGAATGCCGGCGGTCGTCGATGGCAGGCGCCCCGCTCATCGGATGACCGGAACGTCCTCGAAGGTGTGGTGCGGCGCGGGCGACGGCACCGTCCATTCGAGCGTTGTTGCTCCCTCGCCCCAGTAGTTGTCGGCGAGCGTCTTCTTGCCGGTGAAGATGCGGAACAGGATGTAGAAGAACACCAGAACCGAAATTCCCGAAATGATCGAGCCGACCGAGGAAACATAGTTCCACCCGGCGAACGCGGTCGGATAGTCGGGATAGCGGCGCGGCATTCCGGCAAGCCCGAGGAAGTGCTGCGGGAAGAAGGTCAGGTTCACGCCGACGAAGAACAGCCAGAAATGCACCTTGGCCGCGAACTCGGGATAGGGCCGGCCATACATCTTGCCGATCCAGAAGTAGAACGCGGCGAAGATCGCGAACACCGACCCCATCGACAGAACGTAGTGGAAATGCGCGATGATGAAGTAGGTGTTGTGCAGTTCGGTATCGAGCCCGGCATTGGCGATCACCACGCCGGTCGCGCCGCCGATCACGAACATGAAGATGAACCCGATCGCCCACAGCATCGGCGTCTTCAGCTCGATCGACCCGCCCCACATGGTGGCGATCCACGAGAACACTTTTACTCCGGTCGGCACCGCGATGACGAGCGTCGCCGCCTCGAAATACACTTTCGAGTCCACCGACATGCCCGAGACGAACATGTGGTGCGCCCAGACCACGAAGCCGACGAACCCGATCGCGACCATCGCATAGGCCATGCCCAGATAGCCGAACACCGGCTTCTTGGAGAACGTCGAGACGATCTGGCTGATCATGCC
>DASVGZ010000251.1:0-2350 GCA_036379275.1 Acidiphilium sp.
TCCGCGAGACGGTGGAGACGGAACCCGCGCCGGTCGGGCACTGAGCGGCCGATCGGTCAGACAATCAATCCAGTCGGGGCTCGATCCGGCGGGTCGGAGCCGAGGCGCGGGAAGGCGCGGGGGTCTGGCGTTGGCGGCCCAGTGGTTCGCGCCCCAATGATTCACGCATCGGGGGCTCGCGTGTCGGTTCCGGCGCGGGCGGAATGCCGAGCGGCGCCGGGTCCGGGTCGCGCGGATAGCGCGGTGCCGGATCGCGCAATGTGGGGGTGCGCGGCAGCGGATCGTAGGGCGTCTCGTCGATCGCGACCCCGCGCAGCGGTTCGGGCAGGCGCATGGTGAGGATGCGCAGTTCTTCCTGAACGGCATCGAGCTGTTCCTCGATCGCCTCCAGCCGCGATTTCACTCCGAACACCGAGAACGGCATGGCCAGCAGCGCCAGCACGTAGATCAGCACGATCAGAAGTAGGATCAGGCCGAGCCACTCGGGCATCCAGGACGGCAGGGTGAACGGCAGGGTCATGAGGGGTATCTACCGGTTGCCGCACCCGGCAGGCAAGCCTTGCGTTTCGCCCAAGTCTTGAGTTTAGCCGGGGCACGGCAAACATGACAAACCGGCAGGAGCTTCAGGGGACAGGCCATGGCATCCGATCTCGATATCGCACGTACCGCGACCCTGCGCCCGATCGCGGACATAGCCGCTTCCGCCGGCATTCCCGAAGACGCGCTGATTCCCTATGGCCGCTACAAGGGCAAGATCGATTTCGGCTTCATCGAGGGGCTGAAGAGCCGGCCGGATGGCGCGCTGGTGCTGATGGCGGGGATCAGCCCGACGCCGGCGGGCGAGGGCAAAACCACGACCTCGATCGGCCTCGCCGACGCGCTGCACGCCATCGGGGTGCGGGCGATGCTCGCCCTGCGCGAGCCGAGCTTGGGCCCGTGCTTCGGCCAGAAGGGCGGCGCCACCGGCGGCGGGCGGGCGCAGGTCGCGCCGGTGGACGAGATCAACCTGCATTTCACCGGCGATTTCCACGCGATCACCAGCGCCAACAACCTGCTCGGCGCTCTGCTCGACAACCATCTCTACTGGGGCAACGCGCTCGGTATCGACCCGCGCCGGATCCGGCATCGCCGGGCGCTCGACGTGAATGACCGCAGCCTGCGCGAGGTGGTGCTCGGCCTTGGCGACGGCGCCAACGGCGCCGCGCGCGAGCAGCGGTTCGACATTACCGTCGCCTCCGAGGTGATGGCGATCTTCTGCCTCGCCCGCGACCTCGACGATCTTCAGGCGCGGCTCGCGCGGATGATCGTCGCCGAGCGGCGCGACGGTTCGCCGATCACCCCGGTCGATCTGAAGGCCGTGGGCGCGATGGCCGCCCTGCTGCGCGATGCGCTCCAGCCCAATCTGGTGCAGACTCTGGAGGGTACGCCCGCTCTGGTGCATGGCGGGCCGTTCGCCAATATCGCTCATGGCTGCAACTCGGTGATGGCAACGAGGACCGCGCTGAAACTCGCGGATATCGTGATCACCGAGGCCGGGTTCGGCGCCGATCTCGGCGGTGAGAAATTCCTCGACATCAAGTGCCGGCAGGCCGGGCTCATGCCATCCTGCGCGGTGGTGGTGGCGACCATCCGGGCGCTGAAGATGCACGGCGGGGTGGCGCGCGCCGATCTCGGCGCCGAAAATCCACGCGCGGTGGCCGCCGGGACGGACAATCTGCGCCGGCACATCGCGGCGATGCGCGCCTTCGGCCTGCCGGTGATCGTCGCGGTCAACGGTTTCGCCGGCGATACCGGGGCCGAGCGTGAGGCGTTGCGCGCGGCGCTCGAACCCGATGGCATCGTGCCGATGTTCTGCACCCATTGGGCCGATGGCGGAGCCGGGGCGACCGGCCTCGCCGAGGCGGTGCGCGATCTGGTGGCGGCGAAACCGGCGCGGTTCGCCCCGCTCTATCCCGATGCCATGCCGATCGCCGACAAGCTGCGCACCGTGGTCAGGCGCGTCTATGGCGGCGATGACATCGCGCTGTCGCCTCAGGCGGCGAGGCAGATCGCCCGGATCGAGGCACAGGGTTTCGCGTATCTGCCGGTCTGCATGGCGAAAACGCCCTACAGCTTCAGCGCCGACCCCGAGCGGCGCGGTGCGCCTTCCGGGTTTACCGTGCCGATCCGCGAGATCCGGCTGGCCGCCGGCGCGGGGTTCGTGGTGGCGCTGGCCGGCGACATCGTGACCATGCCGGGTCTGCCGCGCGTCCCCGCCGCCGAATCGATCCGGCTCGATGCGGCGGGGCGGATCGTCGGGCTGTCGTGACCGGCGAAAAAAATCGCCGGCACAAGGCCGGCGATTTCACGG
>DASVGZ010000252.1:0-7470 GCA_036379275.1 Acidiphilium sp.
CGCTGTGGTCGCCTGGCGCTTCAGTTCGGTCCAGCGCGCCCCGGTGCAGGCGAGCCGCAGCCCGCCATTCTGCTTCCAGCCGGTGGCAAGCCCGGTTTCCGCCTCCAGCCGCGAATAGAGCGCGACGGAATGACCGAGCAACTGGGTGATGTTGGCATTGCTGCGCAACTGGCCGACCAGCCCGGCGGCGTGGAAAGTGCTGCCCGAGGTCAGCTTGTGACGTTCGAGCAGAACCACGTCCGTCCAGCCGAGTCGGGCCAGGTGATAGGCGGTCGAGGTGCCGACGATGCCGCCGCCGATGATGACGGCACGCGCCGCGGTGGGAAATTCGCTCATGATCGTCAGGGTTCCATCATGCCATGCCGGGTTCGGCGATGCCGAGATTGGCGAGGGTTGCATCCAGCCGCCGTGCATAGGTTTCGGTATAGGCGGCGTAGTCGAATTCGATCGGCGGGTTCTGCTCGGAAACCGCGCTCCACAGCATTTCCCGCAGAAGCGACCCCGCGACCTGCGCGGCGAAGGCATCCCTGCGCTCGCGGTCCGGTTTCACCCCGTCATATTCCGCAAGAACGGCGAACGCCGCGTCCGTCCCGAAATCGGCGTTGGAGGCGAGATTGGCGAGGTCGAACAGCGGCGTGTTGAACCCGCCATAATCCCAGTCGATCAGCCAGAGCCGGTCGCCATCGTCGATCCAGTTCGCCGGCAGAAGGTCGTTGTGGCAGAAGGCGAGGGTCACCGGCCCGGCCTGGCGTTCGAGGCCGGCGTTCAGCGCGTCCAGCCGGTCGAGCCGCCCGGCGATCCGGCACGGCCCGTTGCGCAGACGGCGCAGATAGGCGCGGTTGACGTGAAATACCCAGAACAGAACGGCGGGAATGTCGAGATGGTCCACCATCGCCGCATGGCAGTGGCGGAGCAGGCGGAGCGCCGAAGTCAGTGTCGCGGGGTCGGCGAAGTCGCCGGCCGACAGCGTCCGCCCGGTAATGAAGCGCGAGACCATCACTCCCGGTGCCGCATGAATCACCTCGGGCGAGATTCCGGCGGCGAACCCGGCGCGGGAGGCGGCGAGTTCATTGACCCGCCAGATCCCGTGGGCTGGATTGTCGGCACCGAAGCGGACGACGAAACGCTCGCCGTCCGCGCTGACCAGGAAGTTGCGGTTGGTGATCCCGCCATCGAGCGGCGCGATCGCGACCCTGCCGGTCCAGCAGGGCAGACCGGCGATCGCCGCCTCGATATCGGTGCCGGGATCGGCCATCGTGCGTCTAGCGCGCCAGTCCCTCGACCCGCCCTGCCAGCGCCGCCGACAGGATCCGGCGCATCGCGGCGGTGTCGGCCTCGCGCGGATTGTCCGGCGTGTTCGGATCGCGGAACGCTTCGGTGGCAAGCTGGTCGAGTATCGCCTCGGTCACGCCGAGTTCGCCGACGGTGTGGGGAATCTTCAGCTCGGCGCGCAGCGCGGTCACCCAGCCGAGAAAGCCGTCGAACCCGCCGTCGATGCCGATGCAGCGCGCCACATGGGCGATCCGGTCCTCGATCACCGGCCGGTTGTATTCCAGCACATAGGGCATCAGCACGGCATTGGTCAGGCCGTGATGCGAGTGGCAGTGCGCGCCGATCGGGTGGCTGAGCGAATGGATCGCGCCCAGTCCCTTCTGGAACGCGGTCGCCCCCATCGAAGCCGCGGCGAGCATCTTGCTGCGCGCCGCGATGTCGGTTCCGGTGCCGGCCGCTTTCGGCAGCGCCTCGCGGATCAGCCGCATCCCCTCGATCGCGATGCCGTCGGCCATCGGGTGCCAGGCCTTCACGCAATAGGCTTCGAGATTGTGGGCGAGCGCGTCCATCCCGGTCCATGCGGTCAGGTTGGACGGCAGGCCGACGGTGATCTCGGGATCGAGCACGACGAGGCGCGGCAGCATTCCCGGATGCAGCAGAATGACCTTGCGCGCCACCTTCTGGTCGGTGATCACCGAGGCGCGGCCGACTTCCGAGCCGGTGCCGGCGGTGGTCGGAACCGCGAAGATCGGCACCATCGATCCATCGAGCGCGGGTGCGGCAAGGGTGATCTCGAAATCCCAGAGCGGGCGCGAAGTCGCGGCGGCGAGGGCGATGGTCTTGCCGCAGTCGAGCGAACTGCCGCCGCCGATCGCGATGACCAGATCCGCCTCATGCGCGCGGAACGCGGCAAGCCCGGCGGTGACATCGCTTTCCAGAGGATCGGGATGGGTGCCGGTGAAACTCGCGGCCTTGATTCCCTCGGCCTCCAGCGAGGCGACCAGCGGCGCGAAGAACGGCAGCTTCGCCACCTGCGCGTCGGAGACGATCAGTGCCCGCTTCACCCCGATATCGCGCGCCCGTCCGGCCAGCGCGCCGATCTTTCCCGGCCCGGCCAGAACCTCGGTCGGGAATCGCCAATTTCCATCCAGCATCATCATTCCTCTCACATTCTCTCGAAGCAGCGCTGCCGCTCCCAGTCGGTTACCGCGGCGCTGAAACTGTCCACCTCGACCTCGGCCATCCGCGCGTAATGCGCGGCGACCTGATCGCCGAACGCGGTATGCACGAATTCGCTGTTGCGCCAGAGGGCGAGCGCGTCGCCAAGGCTGCGCGGCACGCGGGGGATGTCGCCGAAATAGGCATTGCCGCGGAACTCGGGTTGCGGCGCCAGCTCATGCTCGATGCCGTCGAGCCCGGCGGCGATCATCCCGGCGAGCGCGAGATAGGGGTTCACATCGCCGCCCGGCACCCGGTTTTCCACCCGGAGCGACTTGCCGTGGCCGAGCACGCGGAACGCGCAGGTGCGGTTGTCGTGGCCCCAGACCAGCCCGGTCGGCGCGAAGCTGCCGATCGCGTAGCGCTTGTAGGAGTTGATGTTCGGCGCGAACAGGACCGACAGTTCCGCCGCATGGGCGGCGAGGCCCGCGAGAAAATGGTCGAACAGCTTCGAATGGTCGTGGCCGTCGGAGAACACCGGCTTGCCGTCGCGATCACGCAGGCTGAGATGGATATGACAGGAATTGCCCTCGCGCTCGTTGTATTTCGCCATATAGCTGATCGCGCAGCCTTCCTCGCCGGCGATTTCCTTGGCCGCCTCCTTGTAGAGAACATGGCCGTCGGCGCTGTCGAGCACCGTGCCGTAAGCGAAGTTGATCTCGTGCTGGCCGAGATTGCACTCGCCCTTGGAATTCTCGACCTGGATGCCGGAAGCTTCCATCGCGTTGCGGATGCGCCGGATCACCGGCTCGACCTTGGCGGTGCCGAGAATCGAATAGTCCACATTGTAAAGGTTGGCGGGGTCGAGGTTGCGCCAGCCGCGCTTCGCGCATTCCTCGTAGGAATTGCGGAACAGCAGGAATTCGAGTTCGGTCGCGGCATAAGCGGAGAGTCCGGCCTTGGCCAGGCGGGCCATCTGGTGCTTCAGGATGCTGCGCGGCGCAACCGGCGCCAGCGTGCCGTCATGTGCGCCGATGTCGCACAGCATGATCGCGGCGCCCTCCTGCCAGGCGGCGCGGCGCAGGGTGCCGAGATCGGGGCGGAACACGAAATCGCCGTAGCCCCGGTCCCACGAGGCGAAATCGTAGCCGGACACCGGCGTCATCTCGACATCGACGGCGAGCAGATAGTTGCAACCCTCGGAGGCATCGGCCACCACAGAGTCGAAAAAGAAACGCGGCATCACCCGCTTGCCCTGCAACCGCCCCTGCATGTCGGGAGCGGCCATGATGATGGTGTCGATCGCGCCGCCGGCGACCAGTGCACGCAGGGCGGCAAGGTCGAGCGTGCCCGATGGCGGCGTGGTCGGTTGGGTTACGGCATGGTCCATGGCGCTTTCTCCCCTCTGCGCTGTTCCCGCACATAGTGTCACGGGTGCAATCTGTGCGCGTTGACTTCGCATGACAATCCCGGGGCAGGGTAACCCGGCTGGCGCGGTGCCGTGCATTTGTGCTCAAATGTCAACGGATCGGGCCGGGAATTTGCGACACTCGGCGCAAGATTCGCGATTATGTGATCGGTGTCGCGCGTCATCAGGGGATCAGGGATGTCCACGGCGTACTCGTCCTCCGTTCTGGCAGCTCCGGGCAGCCACGTTCTGGCCGCGGCGGCCTGCGGAGTTGCCGAATTCATCACCGCCTGCGGCGCCGACCCCGACCGGGTTCTGGGCGAGGCCGGGTTCGACTGCCGCGATCTGGAAAATCCTCACGCCGCCGTCTCGCTCGCCCGCTATGTCGCGATGATGGAAAACGCCGCGCAGCGCAGCGGCAACGCGCATTTCGGCCTGTGGTTCGGCCAGCAGTTCCAGGCCGACCATCTCGGGTTGATCGGCGAACTGGCGCTTGCCGCGCCGGATATCGGCACCGGCCTCGCCGCCTTCGCCCGGAATTTCATCCATCATCAGCAGAACACCGAGACCAGGCTGATTCGCGACGGTGGGTTGCTTCGCCTCGAATACCGGATCGTCGATTCCGAGATCTGGGCGCGCCGGCAGGACGCCGACCTCACCATGGGCATGTTCGCCAATCTGCTGCGCCGGGTGTTCGGCCCGCGCGTCGAGTTCGAGGAGGTCTGGTTCGAACACCCCGCGCCCGAGCAGGCCCATGCCTACCGCGCCGCCTTTGGCGCGCCGGCCTATTTCAGCGCGCCGACCAACGCGATCAGCTTCCGCGCCGAACATCTCGACCGGCCGATGCCCGAACGCAACCCGGCCCGGTTCGCCGCCCTCGCCGAAGATCTCCGCCGGATCGGCGGAAACACCGACGGTCTTGGCATCCTGCCCCGGGTGCTGAGCGAGATCCGGCGTAACCTGCCCGAGGGCGCGCCGGGGATCGACCCGGTCGCCGACCGGCTCGGGATTCCGCGCTGGACCCTGCAACGCCGACTCGGCGAGCACGGTGTCACCTTCTCCGACTGCATCGACAAGGTACGCACGCGGCTGAGCCTGCTCTATCTCGCCGAACCCTATCTCTCGATCGCCGCGATCGCGGAGCTGCTCGGCTATTCCGAGGTCAGTGCCTTTTCGCGCGCCTGCCGCCGTCTGCACGGCGCATCGCCCGACGCGGTGCGCCGCCGTCTCGCGGTGAAATCCGATAGCCAGACTGGCAACAAGACCGGGATGAAAACCCCGGCGCGTACGCCCCGCACCGTCATCATGGGAGCCTGAATATGTCCTCCGATTCGGAAGAAGCACGCATTCTCGCCGAAGACACCGCAACGCTGCACAAGATGGGCTATGCCCAGGAATTGTCGCGGCGGATGGGAACCTTCTCAAACTTCGCCGTCGGTTTCTCGATCATTTGCATTCTCGCCGGTGGTATCACCTCGTTCCAGTCCGGCTTCTCGACCGGCGGGCCGGGCACGGTGTTCATCGGCTGGATCGTGGGGTCGATCTACGCACTGATCGTCGGCGCTTCGATGTCGCAGATCGCCTCGGCCTACCCGACCGCCGGCGCGCTCTATCACTGGTCCTCGCTGCTCGGCGGGCGCGGCTGGGGCTGGGCGACCGCGCTGGTCAACCTGCTCGGCCTGATCTTCGTGGTCGCCTCGGTCGATGTCGGCGCCTATCTGTTGTTCACCAGCCTGATTCTCGGCAACATCTTCGGCATCGACACCTCGCACTGGGGACTGTGGCAGCAATTCATCGGCGTGGTGCTGATCACGGTCAGCCAGGGCCTGTTCAATCACATGGGCATCCGGACCACGACCAAGCTGATCGACTTCTCCGGCTACCTGATTTTCGCCGTCGCGATCCTTCTCACCATCGCGATGCTGTTCGGCGCGCAACACTACGATTTCTCGCGGCTCGTCACCTTCATCAACTACTCCGGCAAGGCGGGCGGCAGTGTCGTGCCGCACAGCCACAGCATGTTCTACCTGTTCCTGCTGTCGCTGCTGCTGCCGCTCTACACCATCACCGGGTTCGACGGCTGCGCCCATGTCTCCGAGGAGACCAAGGATGCGCGGCGGGCGATCCCACGCGCGGTGATCAACGCGATCTTCTGGTCCTTCGCCTTCGGCCTCGTGATGGAGATGTCGTTCATCTTCGCGATGCCCGATCTCGGCAAGGCGGCGGCGCAGGGCGGCAACGTGTTCTTCAACCTGCTCGCCAACCTGCCGGTGCCGACCGCGGTGAAATACATTCTTTATATCGGCATCGTCGTCTCCAACTATCTCTGCGCCCTTGCCGGCGTGACCGCGACCTCGCGGATGATCTTCGCCTTCTCGCGCGATGGCGGCATTCCCGGGCACAAACTCTGGCGCAAGGTCAGCGCGACGCGCCGGTCCCCGGCCGCGGCGATCTGGCTGACCGTGGTCCTGTCGATTGCGGCGACACTGTATTCGCCGGCCTTCGCGGCGCTGGCCGCCGGTTGCGCGATGTTCCTCTACATCTCGATCGTGATGCCGGTCGCCGCCGGCCTGTTCGCCGAGGGCAAGACCTGGACCGAGTTCGGCCCGTTCCGGCTCGGAATCCTGTCGAAACCCTTCGCTGTCCTCTCGATCCTCGGCGTTCTGGTGCTGATCTATATCGGCATCCAGCCGCCGAACGACATCCTGATCTCCTACGGAATCGGGCTGATCGTGCTGATGCTGATCCTGTGGTTCGGGATCGCGCGCAAGCGCTTCCCCGGCCCGCCGATCAGCCGCGAGGCGATCGAGGCGCGCATGGCCACGATCGCGGCGGAGGAACAGGCGGTCCAGCAGGGAGCCGCCGAGTGATGGACGCGGCGCCGCATCCGCTACCGTCCCGCATGTTGATCGGCGGGCGGCTGGAGGCGGGCGCCGGACCGGCGCTTCCGGTGATCAACCCCCGCACCGGAAACGTAATTGCCACACTGGCCGAGGCCGATCCCGGCCAGATCACGCGTGCGGTGGGCGAAGCCGCGCGCGCCTTCGACGGTTTTGCCCGCACGACGCCGGCGGAGCGGTCGCTGATGCTGCTCCGCCTCGCCGACCGGATCGAGGCGGAGGCCGAGGATTTCGCCCGGCTTGAGGCGCTGAACTGCGGCAAGCCGTATCCGGCGGTTCTGCGCGACGAGATGCCGGCGATCGTCGATTGTTTCCGCTTCTTCGCGGGCGCCGTGCGCGTGCTGCCGGGCAGCGCCGCCGGTGAATATCTGCCCGGCCACACCTCGATGATCCGGCGCGATCCGGTCGGCCCGGTCGCGCAAATCGCACCATGGAACTACCCGCTGATGATGGCGGCGTGGAAAATCGCCCCCGCGCTCGCCGCCGGCAACACGGTGGTGATCAAGCCATCGGAACTGACGCCGCTCACCACGCTGAAACTCGCCGAACTGGCCACCGAAATCTTTCCCGAAGGCGTGCTGAACGTCATCGTCGGGCTGGGCCACACGGCGGGGCAGGCACTGATCGACGATCCCCGGATCGCGATGGTCTCGGTCACCGGCTCGATCGCGACCGGTCAGCGCGTGCTTCAGGCGGCGACGGCGACGATCAAGCGCAGCCATCTCGAACTCG
>DASVGZ010000253.1:0-3677 GCA_036379275.1 Acidiphilium sp.
TGGTCCCAGCGTGCGAACTGCCCGGTCGCCTGTGTGAAATCTCCGGCGTTCAGCAGCCGCAGCAAGGTCGAGGCGCGAAAATTCCCGGCACCCAGATTATAGACGAAGTCGATCAGCGCGGCCTGCTGGTTCGCATTCAGCGGCACCGTGACATGCCGCTGAACCTCCATCGAGGCCGCGACGAGATCGCGCTCGACCAGTAGAAGCGCCTGCTGGCGCGTCACCGGTCCGGTCGCGGCTGAGACTGGCATTCCGCCGCCATCCCGGGTCGAGCCGAAACCGATGGTCCAGACTCCGGCGGGGTCGCGGTAGGGTTCCGCCCGGAATCCTTCGAACGGTTCGACCAGTTTCGCCGCTGCGATCGCGATGGCGCTCTCGATGGTCGCGCTTTCCATCAGGCCGCATCCTCCGCATGAAGGAAGTGGTCACCGAATCGGGCCCGCAACGCTGTCTTGAGCAGTTTCCCGGTCGCGCCGTGCGGCAATTCTTCCACAAAAACAACGTCATCTGGCACGGACCAGTGCGGCACCTTGCCCTCGAAATATGCTTGCAACTCGGCCTTGGTCACCATCGCCCCCGGCCGCAGCGCCACGACCAGCAATGGCCGCTCGCCCCATTTGCGATGCTTCGCCGCGATCGCCGCCGCCTCGGCCACCGAAGGATGCGCGACCGCGATGTTTTCCAGGGCGATCGAACTGATCCACTCACCGCCCGACTTGATCAGATCCTTGGTACGATCGGTGAGGTTGACGAACCCGTCCGGGTCGAGCGTGCCGACATCGCCGGTCGGAAACCAGCCGTCCTCCGTAGTGCCTTTCGGCATCCGGTAATAGCCGGTGGCGACCCAATGGCCGCGCAGTTCGACATTGCCCTGGGTTTTCGCATCCCACGGCACCTCGCCCGCATCGCCGCAGGCGCGGAGTTCGACGCCGAACATCGCCCTGCCCTGGCTCAGGCGCTGATCGACCGCGGTTCCGGCATCCACCCCATCGACCGGCGCGGCAAGCGTCGCGAGCGGGCTGCTTTCGGTCATGCCCCAGGCATGACGGATATCGACCCCAAGCGCGTCGAACTGGTCGAACAGCGCCGGCGGACAGGCCGACCCGCCGACGATCAGCCGCCTCAGACTGGGCAGTTTCGCGCCGGTCCTGTGCAGATGATCGAGCACGCCGAGCCAGACGGTCGGCACTCCGGCCGAAATGGTCACGCGCTCGCCCGCGATCAGGTCGGACAGGCTGGTGCCGTCGAGAAACCGCCCCGGCATGATCAGCGATGCACCGCAGGCCGCCGCCGCATAAGGCAGCGCCCAGGCATTCACATGAAACATCGGAACCACCGGCATCACCCGGTCGGCCGCGCCGAGGCCGACGGCATCCACTGCGTTGACCGAAATCGCCAGCAGAACGGTGGAGCGATGGCTGTAGAGAACGCCCTTCGGCCTGCCGGTGGTGCCCGAGGTATAGCAAAGGCCGCTCGCTGCGTTCTCATCGAAGCGCGGCCAGTCATAGGCACCGTCTTCGGTGGCGATCAGGGACTCGTAGGCGGAAACCGCAACGCCATCGGCTGGAAAACCTTCCGGAAGCTCACCCGCCTCGCCCAGGAACACGATGTGGCGCGGTTTCACCGCCAGCTTCGGCACCACGGCGGCAAGGGTCGCGGCAAAATCCGGGTCGGCGAAGATCACCCGGTCCTCGGCATGGTCGATGATATAGGCGATATCGTCATGCGCGAGGCGTGGGTTGACCGTGTTGATCACCGCCCCGATGCCGGAGATCGCGAAATACAGCTCCAGATGCCGGCTGCTGTTCCAGGCGAGGGTCGCCACCCGGTCGCCCGGCGTCACCCCGAGCCGGATCAGCGCCCGGGCAAGCTGCCGGGCGCGATGTTCGGTTTCTGGCCAGGTCTGGCGGTGAACCCCGTTGGCGCGGCGGGAGACGATTTCACCCCTGGGGTGGTAGCGGGCAGCGTGACGCAGCAGGTCCGAGATCATCAGGTATTGGTGCTGCATCAGCCCGTGCATCGGCGTCTCCTTTTCGTTGGATCGACCTTGCCACAGAGGCCGGGGGGTGGGCTACCCCGATTCGTAACGAAGACTCAGCACCAGAGGACTTACTGCCAGACGGCGAGGATCAGCCCGCCCGCACAGATCAGTGAGCCGCCGATGAGAACCGGCACGCCGGGGCGGATTCCGAAGGCGAGAAAATTGACGATCTGCGCCACGATGAAAAACAGCGCCACATAGGCGCCGAGCGCCCGGCCGAAATCCCACGGGCCCAGATTGACGAAAATGCCATAGGCGGCGAGCACGGCGGCGCCGACGATCAGCGCGGCGATCCGCAATGAGCCGGACGCATGAAGCCCGGTGCGCATCAGCGCGTCGCCGCCGACCTCCAGGGTTGCCGCGAGGATCAGCGCCAGAAGGAACGCGCTCGACCTCACCCCGCCTCGTTCAAAAAATCGAGCGCCGATTGCAGCGTATAGGCCGCCGCAGCGGCATCGACCTTTGCGGCGCGCTTCGCCCGCGACACGTCGGCCCCGATCATCGCCCGGTTCACCGCCGCGGAAGACAGGCGCTCGTCCATCATCGCGACTGGAAGGCCGGTCGCCGCGGCGACCGCGTGCGCCCAGTCCCGCGCCGCCTGCCCCGCCGGGCCGAGCGAACCGTCCATCGACAGCGGCAGGCCGATCACGATACCGCCAACGCCCTCCTTTGCCGCGATATCGCGGATGGTTTGCACCATCCCGGCGATCTTGCCGCGCTTCATCGCGCCATAGGGCGAGGCCAGCCTTCGGTCCACGTCCGACAGGGCGATGCCGACGATACGCGATCCGGGATCGAGCCCGATCAGCCGGGCGTGGCGCGGCATTGCAGCCGCCATTTCGGTCAGGTTGAACAGTGCCATGGCGGCGTTTATGGTCCAGCCCGCACTGAAACCCAAGGGATCATTCCATGTCGCTCGACCCCGCGATGGTTCGCCGCATCGCGAAACTCGCCCGCATCCGCCTTGCCGACGACGAGGTGCCGCGCCTTGCCGGCGAACTCAACGCCATTCTCGGTTATGTGGAACAACTCGCGTCGGTCGATGTCGAGGGCGTCGCCCCGCTGACCGGCGGCGCGCAGATGGCGATGCGGATGCGCGACGATCTGGTGACCGACGGCGGCATCCCCGAGCGAATCCTCGCCAACGCGCCGGACCGGATCGGCGAATTCTTCACGGTGCCGAAGGTGGTGGAGTGACCATGCTGGACCTGACCATTGCCGGCGCGCTGGATGCGCTGGAAAGCAAGCGCATCTCGGCGGTCGAACTGACCGAGGCGCATATCGCGGCGATCGCGGCGCTGAACCCGCGCCTCAACGCCTTCATCACCGAAACGCCCGAGGTTGCGCGCGCACAGGCGAAGGCGGCGGATGCCGCGCGCTCGGCCGGCAACGCCCCTGCCCTTGCCGGCATTCCGCTCGCGATCAAGGATCTGTTCTGCACCGAAGGCGTTCGCACCACGGCCGCCTCGAAAATCCTCGCCCCGTTCATCCCGCCCTATGAGAGCACGGTCACCGCGAAGCTCAAGGCTTCGGGCGCGGTGATGCTGGGCAAGGCGAATCTCGACGAATTCGCCATGGGCTCGTCGAACACCACCTCCGGCTACGGCGTTGTCGAAAACCCATGGCAGCGCAACGA
>DASVGZ010000254.1:0-3289 GCA_036379275.1 Acidiphilium sp.
GGCTTGGGCAGTCGAGCTGTGTGGGGATTGGCGGGGACCCGGTGAAGGGGCTGGATTTCATTGAGGTTCTGGAGCTGTTTCTGGGGGATACCGAGACCGATGCGGTGATCATGATCGGGGAGATCGGGGGGCAGAGCGAGATCGAGGCGGCGGAATTTCTGGCGCGCGAGAAGGTGAGGAAGCCAGTTGTGGGGTTCATTGCCGGGGTGACGGCGCCGCCGGGGCGGCGGATGGGCCATGCCGGGGCGGTGATCTCGGGCGGACGCGATACCGCCGAAGCCAAGATCGAGGCCATGAAAGCCGCCGGCATCCACGTCGCAGACAGCCCCGCCTCCCTCGGTTCCACCATGGTGAAGGCGCTGCGCGCCTGATGCTTCAGGTGTAGAAACCGTGATCGTGTCGGTCCAGGCATCGACGGGGCGGCTCCTCATGCAGGGGAGGCATCCCAGCCCGGTGCCGATACGGTGCAACCGCCCACGCGGTTGCACTATGTCTCTCGCGCCGGTCGCACCACGTGACCGGGCGTTTTCGCACGGGCGATCAGGTGGCCTCGTACGGCCGGAGGATTTCTGACATGGCTGGTATGGATATTCTGGCAACTGCGATGAACGGTGGCAACGCCGCGTTCATCGCCAGTCTGTATGCGAAATGGGTCTCGGCGCCCGACAGTGTCGATCCGGATTTCGGTTCTCTGTTCGCTGCCCTTGGAGACGAGGCAAAGGCGGTGCTGACGGATGCGATGGGAGCATCCTGGGCACCGAGGCCGGTCGCGTTCGGTTCGACGGATGCAGGTGCGGGTGTACCGAAACCGGCGCCGGCCGGTTCGACGGATGGGCGGCAGGCCACGATCGATTCGATCCGTGCGCTGATGTTCATCCGGGCCTATCGCGTGCGCGGCCATCTCGAGGCCGATCTCGACCCGCTCGACATCAAGCGGGTCGGCCATCACCCGGAACTCGATCCCGAATCCTACGGCTTCACCGAAGCCGACATGGATCGTCCGATTTTCATCGATAACGTGCTCGGCCGTGAGACCGCGACCCTGCGCGAGATCATCGCGATCCTGCGTGCGAGTTATTGTGGCAAGATCGGCGTCGAATTCATGCATATCCAGGATCCGGAGCAGAAATCCTGGATTCAGCGCCGGATCGAGGGGGCGCCCTGGAACAATGCCTTTTCCAGTGAGGAAAGAAAGCAGATACTGCAGCGCCTGACGGAAGCCGAAGGTTTCGAGGTGTTCTGTCAGCGCCGCTATGTCGGTACCAAACGGTTCGGACTGGAAGGCGGCGAGAGCACGATTCCGGCGCTTCACGAGATCATCGAGACTGCCGCGCGTGACGGGGTTCAGGAAATCGCGATCGGGATGCCGCATCGCGGCCGGCTGAATACCCTCGCCAACATCGTCAAGAAGCCGTTCACCGCGCTGTTTTCCGAATTCGGCGGCGAAAGCTTCAAGCCCGACGCGGTTCAGGGGTCGGGCGATGTGAAATACCATCTCGGTACATCGACCGATCTGTCGATCGACGGAAACCAGGTGCATCTCTCGCTGCAACCGAACCCGTCGCATCTGGAAGCGGTCGATCCGGTCGTCGTCGGCAAGGTTCGCGCGCGCCAGGACATGGCGGACGATACGCGCGGGCGGCGTTCGGTCATGGCCATTCTAATGCATGGTGACGCGGCCTTCGCCGGTCAGGGACTGGTTTATGAAACCCTGGCGATGAGCCAGTTGATCGGCTATCGTACCGGTGGTACGATTCACATCGTGGTGAACAACCAGATCGGCTTCACCACGGTGCCGGCCCATGCGTATTCCGGGTTGTATTGCACGGATGTCGCCAAGTCGGTGCAGTCGCCGATCCTGCATGTCAATGGCGACGATCTCGAAGCCGTCGTGTTTGTCGCGCATCTGGCCACCGAGTTCCGCCAGAAATTCGGTGTCGATGTGGTGATCGATCTGGTCTGCTACCGCAGGCACGGCCACAACGAGACGGACGAGCCGGCTTTCACCCAGCCGCTGATGTACAAGGCGATCCGGGCTCGCAAAACCACCCGGACGCTCTACGCGGAACGTCTGGTCAGCGACGGGGTACTGACGAGCACCGAAGCCGATGCGATGTATCAGGATTTCGCCGCGACCCTGGAGGAAGCCTACAAGGCCGCCGCAGGCTACAAGCCGAACAAGGCGGACTGGCTCGAAGGCCATTGGGCCGGGCTGAATTCGTCTCGCGACGAGGACGGTGAAACCGAGGAACCGACCGCGATCGGGCTCGACGAGCTTCGTGAGATCGGTGTCGCTCTGTCCCGGGCACCGGAAAATTTCGACCTCAATCCGAAGATCGCTCGCCAGCTCGATGCCAAGCGCGAAATGATCGAGAGCGGTGCAGGCATCGACTGGGCGACCGGGGAGGCGCTGGCATTCGGTTCCCTGCTCCTCGAAGGCCATCGGGTCAGGCTTTCCGGTGAGGATTGCCAGCGCGGCACGTTCAGCCAGCGTCATGCCGTTCTGGTCGACCAGACCAACCAGCACGAATACGTGCCGCTGAACAATATCCGTGAAAACCAGTCGAAGATCGAAATTTTCAATTCGCTGCTCTCGGAAGCGGGGGTTCTCGGGTTCGAATACGGCTATTCCGTTGCGGATCCGCGTACCCTGGTTCTCTGGGAAGGCCAGTTCGGCGATTTCGCCAACGGTGCGCAGGTGATCATCGACCAGTTCATCGCCGCGGGCGAAAGCAAGTGGCTGCGCATGTCGGGACTGACTCTTCTTCTGCCGCATGGTTATGAGGGGCAGGGGCCGGAGCATTCCTCGGCGAGGCTCGAGCGCTATCTTCAGCTTTGCGCCGAGAACAACATGACGGTGTGCAATCTCACCACGCCGGCAAATTACTTCCATGCGTTGCGCCGCCAGCTCAAGCGGAATTTCCGCAAACCGCTGGTCATCATGACCCCGAAGTCTCTGCTTCGGCACAAACTCGCGGTTTCCACGATCGACGAGATGTGCAACGGGTCGGCATTCCGCACGGTGATTCCCGAGGTCGATCCGATCGGACCGAACGAGAAGGTCAGGCGTGTCGTGATCTGTTCGGGCAAGGTCTATTACGATCTGCTGGCAGAGCGGCGCGAGCGCAAGATGACCGATGTCGCCATTGTGCGGCTCGAGCAGTTTTTCCCGTTCCCGAAGAAGACCCTCAAATCGGCGATCGAGATGTATGGCAAGGCAGAGATCGTCTGGTGCCAGGAAGAACCGGAAAATATGGGTGGCTGGCAATTCGTCGACCGGCGGATCGAG
>DASVGZ010000255.1:0-2044 GCA_036379275.1 Acidiphilium sp.
TCGGCTCGATCACCGCGCGCACGACCGAATGGTATCACCGGGACATGGCGGCGCTGTTCGCCCTGCCGCCGGATATCGAGCCGCGCGCGACCGGGCATATCCCCGAGATCGTCGCGATCATCGAAAGGCTGGTCGAACGGGATCACGCCTATGCGGCGGATGGCCATGTCCTGTTCGCGGTGAAGTCGGATGCCGGGTACGGGGCGTTTTCCGGCCGCAGCCCGGACGAGCTGATCGCGGGCGCGCGAGTGGATGTCGCCCCCTACAAGCGCGATCCGGGGGATTTCGTGCTCTGGAAGCCTTCGACCGACGATCTGCCCGGCTGGGACAGCCCGTGGGGGCGCGGACGGCCGGGCTGGCATATCGAATGCTCGGCGATGAGCTGGAAGCATCTCGGCGAGAGTTTCGACATCCACGGCGGCGGCGACGACCTGATCTTTCCGCACCACGAGAACGAGATCGCGCAATCGACCTGCGCGTTTCCGGGTTCGGATTTCGCGCGCTACTGGCTGCACAACCGGATGCTTCTGGTGAATGGCGAGAAGATGTCGAAATCGCTCGGCAATTTCATCACCATCGAGCAGGCGCTGGAGCGCGCGCCGGGCGAGGTGATCCGGTTTCTGCTGTTGAAGACGCATTACCGCAGCACTCTGGATTTCACCGATGCGGCGCTGGGCGAGGCCAAGCGGGAGCTGGACCGTTTCTATCGGGCACTCGCGGCGCATGACGATGTGGCAGCGGGCGCGATCCCCGATATCGTTCTGGCACCGCTCGCCGACGACCTGAACACGCCGGGCGCGATCGCGGCGTTGCACGCTCTCGCCGACGCGGCGCTTGCCGGCGACGCCGGCGCGGCGGCTTCGCTGAAAGCGGCGGGAACAGTTCTCGGCATTTTCAATTCTGCTCCGGCGGAGTGGTTTCGCGGCGGCGATGCGGATGCCGGACGGATCGATGCGGCGATCGCCGAGCGGCTGGCGGCCCGGAAGGCGCGGGATTTCGCCCGCGCCGATGCGATCCGCGCCGAACTGGCCGAGGCGGGCATCATTCTTGAGGATAATGCGGCCGGCACGACATGGCGGCGGATATGATCGAGCAGCGGGCATGACGCGGCGGGACGGCGGCGCGGAACTTGAGCCAATGGAGCCGTCGCCGGTGGTTGTTCTGGTGCGACCGCAGCTTGCCGAGAATATCGGCTCGGTCGCGCGCGCGATGGGCAATGGCGGGCTGTTTCATCTCCGGCTCGTTGCACCGCGCGACGGCTGGCCGCAGGATCGGGCGTTCCGCACCGCGTCCGGTGCTGACCGGATTCTGGAATCGGCAGGCGTATACGAGACCGTTGCGGACGCGGTGGCCGATTTGCACCGGGTGTTCGCGACCTGTCCGCGACCGCGCCATATCGTCAAGCCGCTGCTCACCGCGCGCGGCGCGGCGGCGGAACTGCGTGAAATCGGCACGCGCGGGCTGCGGACGGGCATACTGTTCGGGCCGGAGCGCGCCGGCCTCGATAACGATGATATTGCCTGTGCCGACAGCCTGGTCCGCTATTCGCTCAATCCCGGCTTCATGTCGCTCAATCTCGCCCAGGCGGTGATGGTGATGGCCTATGAATGGTGGGTGGCGGGCGAGGCCGAACCGCGCCGGTTGCAGACCCACAAGACCCATGTGGCGACCAAGGGCGAGCTTGAGAATTTTCTCAGCCACCTGATCGCCGAGTGCGACGCTTCCGGCTTTTTGCGCAATGCGCCGAAGCGGCCGGGCATGGTGCGCAACATCCGCCATTTTTTCCAGCGCGGCGAGGTGACCGAGCAGGAATTGCGCACCCTGCACGGCATCGTCGCCGAACTTGCGCACGGGCGCGGCGAAACCGGGTCGTGAAGCCGCTTGCCGTCATCTGCAAGTTCTACAATGAGCCGGCACTTCTGTCGCTTTGGCTCGGGCATTACGGGCGGCAGGTCGGGCTCGCGAACTGCTACCTGCTCGACCACGGCACCGATGACGGATCGGGGATTGCGGTCGGTGCTGCCAATGTTATCCGGCTGCCACG
>DASVGZ010000256.1:0-4936 GCA_036379275.1 Acidiphilium sp.
GACCGGCCCGGCGGCCGGCCCGAGGGCGCGGGCGGCGGCGCGGCCGGCGGCGAACAGCCGGTCGATCAGGGCGCGGTCGGCGACGATGCGGGTTTCCGGCGCGAGCCCGGCCAGCGCGGACTCGGCGGAGACATCGACGAAATCGAGGGACGGCGGCAGGCGGGCGCATTCCGCCTCGACCACCGCCTGGAACGCGATTTCCTGCATCCGGTTGAGGATGTCGGCGGGCTGGCCCGGCACGCCGGCGCGGTTTCGGCCCTGGGCGCGGACCAGTACCAGAAGATCGGGGTCGAGTGCCAGCAGGGGGGCAAGCGGCGGGTTGCCGGCGAAAGCGCCGTCCCAGTACGCGACACCGTCGATCGTCACAGCGGGAAATACCGCCGGCAGGCAGGCGGAGGCGAGCAGCACATCCACCGTGATCTCCCGGTTGGTGAAAATCCGCGCCCGGCCGGTTTCCACCACGGTCGCCGCGACGAACAGGCGGCGCGCGCGCGGGTCGGCCAAAGCCTCACGGTCGAGCAGATCGGCGAGGATCGGCCGCAGCGGGTTCTGCAACGGGGTTGGGCCGAACGGGTTGAACGGCGCGGCGCCGAACAGGTTGAACGCCGCCGTCATGCCCTGGAGTGCAAGCGTGTTGCCGAGATCGCGGCCGAGCCCGAAACCGGGCATCCAGCGATCGAGATGGTCGGACAGCGGTGCGAACACGTCGGCTGCCGCCACCCGGTTCCAGAGTTGCTTCATCGCGGCGCGGGCGCCGGATGCGCCGCCGCGCACTTCGCCCTGAACCGCCATGGCGGCAAGGATCGCCCCGGACGACACGCCGCACACGGCGTCGAACCGGAAGCCGGCCTCGATCAGCGCATCCAGCACGCCCCAGGCGAAGGCGCCATGTGCGCCGCCACCCTGAAGGGCGAGCGCCGTGCGGTCACGGTCGAGATATCCGGTCGTCATCACGGCAGTTTGCACAGCGGCGGGGGTTTCGGGCAAGCCATGGGGCGTTCCGCTTCATTGACGCGGCCCGCATCCCTGCCTATGAGGGCGGTTTCCGGATGAAGCCGCTCCTGCCGGACCGCGGCTTTGTCTTCGTTTGTCCATCGCCTGCCCGTTCAACCGATCGACGCCCTCGAAAAGACCTGGAGTAGAGACCGTGAAGCGCACCTATCAACCCTCGAAGCTCGTCCGCAAGCGCCGCCATGGTTTCCGCTCGCGGATGGAAACCGTCGGCGGCCGCAAGGTTCTGGCGAATCGCCGGGCAAAGGGCCGCAAGCGCCTTTCGGCCTGACCGGCCGGCATCGTGCCGCGCCGCCCGACCGATCCGGCCCACACCCATGCCGCGCGTGACGCATGATGTTCTGCCGAAGCGCGCCGATTTCCTGCGCGTCGCCACGCGCGGGCGCAAGATCGCCCGTCCCGGCTTCGTGATCCAGATCCTGCGGACCGTTCCCGGCGCCACTCCACGCATCGGCTTCACCGCCAGCCGCAAGGTCGGCAATGCGGTGCGGCGCAACCGCGCCCGCCGCAGGCTGCGCGCGATGGTCCGCCTCGAACTCGGCGAACGGGCACGGGCGGATCGCCCGGTTGTCGGCGCCGACCTCGTCCTGATCGCGCGCAAGGATACCGCCCTCGTCGATTTCGCCGCGCTGCGCGCCGCGTTCGGCGCGGTGCTGGACCAGTCCTTCGCCGAACCGGATGGCGGCCCCGCCCCGGCACGTCCGATCTCCACCATGCCCCGAGACGAAATGGCCCCCGACGAAATGACCCCCCATGGATAATCGCCGCCTTCTCTACGCAATCTCGATCTCGCTCGCGATCATGGTGGTCTTTCAGGTCGTGAGCGGATATTTGCTGCCCAAGCCACCGCCGAAGCCGGCGGTTCACACGGCAACGACCCAGCCGGTGGCGCCATCCACCGCCACGACGCCGAACACGCCGGCCGCTGCCGGCGGCGGGGTCAGCGCGGCCATGGCCGCGAAAGAAGCCGCGGCGCCGCGCGTGACGATCGACGCGCCTTCGGTGCAGGGCTCGATGAGCCTGCTCGGCGCGCGGCTCGACGATCTCGTGCTGACCCACTATCACCAGACGGTCAAGAAAACCTCGCCGCTGGTGCGACTGCTGTCGCGCGCGGGCGGCGCGAAGCCCTATTATGTGCAATTCGGTTGGGATGCGGCGCCCGGCGAACATCTCGCCGTTCCGGGATCGGACACGCTGTGGACCAGTTCGGGCGGCACGCTGTCGCCGGGGCATGATGTCACCCTGTCCTGGGACAACGGCGCGGGTGTGACGTTCCAGATTCTGCTGGCGGTCGATGCCAACTACATGTTCACCATGCAGCAGCGCGTCGTGAACAAGACCGGCGCGAAGATCGAGGTTTACCCGTGGTCGCGTATCCGGCGTGACTATCTGCCCGAGGTCGAAAGCTCCTACATCCTGTACAAGGGGCCGCTCGGGGCGTTCAAGGGCACGCTGCACCAGATGGGCTATGGCGATGTCCGCTCGAACGCGAAACATCATGACGGCACAGCGTTTCAGAGCACCGATCTCGGCGGCTGGGCCGGCATTACCGGTAAATACTGGCTGACCGCGCTGATCCCGAGCCAGGGCACCGAGATGACCGGCGCGTTCCGGTATCTGCCGCGCCCGGACCATCCGAAGGACGAGGCATATCAGGTCGACTACATGACCGCGAAGCCGGTCGACGCGGCACCCGGCGCCTCGGCGCAGGTCACCATGCACCTGTTCGCCGGTGCCAAGGTGCTGAGCATCCTGAACGCCTACCAGAGCCAGTACCACCTTCCGGTGTTCGACAAGGCCATCGATTTCGGCTGGTTCTTCTTCCTGACCAAGCCGATCTTCCTCGCGCTCGACTTTTTCGGCCACCTGTTCGGCAATTTCGGCGTCTCGATCATCGTATTTACCGCGCTGCTGAAGATGGCGCTGTTCCCGCTGGTGCGCACCTCCTACCGCTCGATGGCGAAGATGCGCGCCATCACGCCGAAGGTGAAGGAAGTGCGCGAGCTGCACAAAGACGACAAGATGCTGCAGCAGAAGGCGATCATGGCGCTCTACAAGGCGGAGGGGGTCAGCCCCGTCGCCGGGTTCCTGCCGATGATCCTTCAGGTTCCGATCTTCTATGCGCTCTACAAGGTCATCTTCATTTCGATCGGCCTGCGCCACGCGCCGTTCATCCTGTGGATCCATGACCTGTCGGCCCCGGACCCGACCAACATCTTCAACCTGTTCGGGCTGATTCCGTTCGACCCGACGACGATCTCGCCGTTCCTTCAGCTCGGCGTCCTGCCGATCATCATGGGCTTCACCATGTGGGGTCAGCAGATGCTCAACCCGCCGCCGGCCGATCCGACCCAGGCCAAGATGATGCGGCTGATGCCGGTGGTGTTCACCTTCATCCTCGGCCGGTTCTCGGCGGGACTGGTGCTCTACTACTGCGCCAGCAACACGCTCACGATCCTTCAGCAGTGGCTGATCCTGCGCAATTTCCAGCATCATCCGCGCGAGCGGGTCGACGCCAAGGTTTGAGGCACGGCCATGGATGACGCGGAACTGCTGGAGCAAGGCCGGCTGCTGTTCGCGCGCGGCACCCGCTTCGTCCACGCGGCGCAGACGGTGGAGGGGCTGCCCGAAGCCGAGGGAACCGAAATCGCCCTTGCAGGACGGTCGAATGTCGGTAAATCGACCCTGATCAACGCCCTGACCGGGCAGGTCGCGCTCGCCCGGGTCGCCCAGGCGCCGGGGCGGACGCGGCAGCTCAATTTCTTTCAGGTCGGGGATGGGCAACTCACCATCGTCGACATGCCGGGCTACGGCTATGCCGAGGCGCCCAAGGCGGTGAAGCGCGACTGGCAGGGGCTGATGTTCCGCTACCTGCGCGGCCGGCCCAATCTGCGAAGGGTGCTTCTGCTGATGGATGCCCGGATCGAGGACAAGCCCGCTGACCACACGGTGATGGGCCTGCTCGACAAGGCGGCGGTGGCGTTCCAGATCGTTCTGACCAAGACCGACAAGATGAAACCGGCGGAGCTGGCCCGCAAGCTCGCCGCGACTGCCGCCATAGCCCGCAAGCATCCGGCCGCGCTCAACGACGTTCTGGTCACTTCGGGCGAGACGGGCGGCGGCATCGCCGAACTGCGCGCCTCGGTCGCCGCGCTGCTGGCCTGACACCGGTCAACTTGACCCCGGCGGGGGCGGGTCATAGAGCCAACCGGGATCTTCATCGACGGAGTGCGCTTGCCCATGACCGACAAGGCCATGACCGATCACGATCGTCACGCCGACGCGGCGGAACAGGCGCGCATCGTCGCCCTCGCCCTGCCCTATCTGCGCCGCTACGCCGGGGCGACCATCGTGGTGAAATACGGCGGCCACGCGATGGGTGACGATATGCTCGCCGAGGAATTCGGCCGCGACATCGCACTGCTCAAGCAGGTCGGCATCAACCCTGTGGTGGTGCATGGCGGCGGGCCGCAGATCAACACCATGCTGCACCGCCTCGCGATCCAGTCCACCTTCGTCGACGGGCTGCGGGTGACCGACGGGGCGATGGTCGAGGTCGTCGAGATGGTTCTGGCCGGCACGGTCAACAAGATGGTCGCCGGGCTGATCAACCGCGCGGGGGCGCTCGCGGTCGGCATCTGCGGCAAGGATGGCGGGCTGATCCGCGCGCGCAAGCTGACCCGCACGCGGCGCGACCCGGAAAGCGCGATCGAGCAGGCGCTCGACCTCGGCTATGTCGGCGAGCCCGAACATGTCGATGTCCGGGTGATCCACGCGCTGACCGGCGCCGGACTGATTCCGGTGATCGCCCCGGTCGGGGTGGGCGAGGACGGCGCGACCTACAACATCAACGCCGATACCGCGGCCGGTGCGATCGCCGGGGCGCTGGGCGCCAACCGGCTGCTGATGCTGACCGATGTTCCCG
>DASVGZ010000257.1:0-6962 GCA_036379275.1 Acidiphilium sp.
GAGTGTGGCGAGATGAGGATAACCCTGGGTCGATCCCGCGCTGTTCGGATAATGCACTGCCACCATGTTACCAGTGCCATCCCGGCACAGAATGAGCGAACAGCCGTTCATCGGCCCTGTGAAGGCGAATTTCGGAATACCGCTGGCGGGCAGTGTGCAGCAGCCCATTTTCGTCGGATCCTGATTGACCGTTCCCTCGAAAATGTAGGGCACATAGCAGCCTTCGATCGGGGAATCCGAATTGCCGGTCGGAGTGGTCGAGAAATCCGCGCGAACCATCTTCGCCGAGCTCGAGAACCAGCTTCCGTCGATCGGAACCAGATCGAGGAAGATCCGGGCGTGGCTCTGCAGCACAGGGTTCACCGTGCCTGTCGGGGTGGTCAGCATGAGTTCTTGCGGGGTGCGGCTGTCGAACAGACCGTCATTCGGGATGATGACCACCTCTTTCATGTACTTGATCTGGTCTTCAAGGAACCGTTTGTTGTGACCCGATGCCATTGGATGTCTCCTGTATTTCAGGTCAGTCTAACCAGTTCCCCGTGCTAACGGAACCGTCCCGGTTGGCCGATGTGGGCGGCGGCGTCATCCGTCCAGAACCGCGAGGGTTGCGCGGGCGGCGGCTTCGCTCGGGGGGGCGCCGTCCGGGCCGGCGAGGCGGGAAAGCGTCGCGGCAAAACCGGCGCGCTGGGCCGAGGCGATCGCGGGATCGGTGAGCAGCGTGCCGATGGTGGCGGCGAGGCGGTCGGGCGTGCAGTCGGCCTGGATCAGTTCGGGAACCAGTTCGCGCCCGGCGAGAAGGTTGATCAGGGCGGCATAGGGCACCGTGACCAGCCGCCGCGCCAGCATCGCGCTGAGCGGGTTGACCCGGTAGGTCACCGCCATCGGCACGCCGGCCAGTGCGAGTTCGAGGGTCGAGGTGCCGGATTTGGTCAGCGCCGCCGAGGCGGCGGCAAAGGCGTCGTAGCGGGTGGCGGGGTCGGTCACTACCACCGGGCGGACCGGCCATGATCCGGCTTCGGCGATGAGGTCCGGCGCGATCGCGGGGGCGGCGGCGAGCACCGGCACCAGATCGAGGTGCGCGGGCGCGAGACGGGCCACCACCTCACGGAAGATCGGCATCAGCCGGCTGGTTTCGCTCCTCCGGCTGCCAGGCATCAGGATCAGCGGGCGGGACTCGGCCGAAAGGTCGAACCGGGAGCGGAACCGGGCCGGATCACCCGCGTCGGCGCCCGATTCCAGAACCGGATGACCGACGAAGGTGGGGGTCAGCCCGTGCGGCGCGAAAAACTCCGGCTCGAACGGCAGAAGGCAGAGCAGCCGGTCCCACAGACCGGGGAAATGTTTCACCCGGCCCTGTCGCCATGCCCAGACCTGGGGTGCGACGTAATGCACGCGCCGGATGTTCAGGGGGGCGATCCGGCGCAGCAGCCGAAGGGTGAAACCGGGGCTGTCGATGGTGACGACCAGATCGGGTCGTTTTGCTTCGATATCGGCCACGGTCTGGTCGAGCCGCGCCCGCAGCTTCATGATTTTCGGCAGAACCTCGGCGAGACCCATCACCGCGAGATCCTGCATCGGGAACAGGGAGGCGAGACCCTGTTCCGCCATCCGCGCGCCGCCGATGCCGGCAACCTCAAGGTCGGGGCGCAGGCGGCGCAGCGCCGCGATCAGCCGTCCGCCCAGAACATCGCCGCTCGCCTCGCCGGCGACCACATAGAGGTGGAGGGTCACGCGAGGCTCACATGAGCCGGGCGATTGGCGCGGGCGCGGGATCGTCCGGCCAGTCGGTGCGGTTGCGGACCGCGGGATCGGCGCGGGTCGCCGCGAGGCGGTCGTTGTCGAGATCGGCGAACACAAGGGCGGGGGAATCGAGGGCGCCGGCGGCGATGATCCCGTCGTCCGGGAAGCCGCGGTCGATCGGGCCGAACACGCCGGCGAGGCCGCGGTTTTCGTCGACCGTGGCGGACCATGCGGCGGTTCCGGTGGTCGGCACCAGAGCGGTGTAGCACTGGTTTTCCATCGCGCGGGCGCGGGCCGAGCAATAGACCCGGTTGAAGCCGTGCAGCGTGTCGGTGCAGGAGGGCGACAGGATCAGGTCCGCCCCGGCCAGCGCCTGGGCGCGCACCAGAACGGGGAATTCGGAATCGTAGCAGATCGCGATGCCGATCCGTCCGAAACCGGTTTCGAACACCGAATGCGGCGCGCCGGGGGCGATGCCCCAGTGTTCGCTCTCGAACCGGGTCATCACCTGCTTGTCCTGAAAGGCGATCCTGCCGTCGCCGTCGATCAGCGGCGCGCGGTTGCGGACGCGCTGGTCGGGGCCGCGCATCGGCACCGTGCCGGCGAGGACCAGAAGCCCGTGGCGGCGGGCGAGAGCGCGGTAGCCAGCGACCAGGGCATCGGCGCGGCTGACCACGGCCTCCAGTTCGGCGGCGATGTCGGGTCCGGCGACGAACGCGCCGGCCAGGGCCATGCTGGCATATTCCGGCAACACGAGAAGATCGGCGCCGCCGGATTTTGCTCCGGCGAGCAGGGCGTCGACGCCTGCCAGAAAATCGTCGAGGCCGGTGGGCCGGCCGATCCGGTAAGGCGCGAGGGCGATGCGCAGAGCGGTCATGCCGCCTCCGTCCGCAAGGATTTCATCCAGACCTGAAGGGTGTTTTCGGTTTGGTGTTCGTGGTCGATCTCGCGCCAGTGCATCCGGCAGACGAGGCCGGGGCGGGGAGAAAAACCGCGCTTGTGCCAGAACGAATCGAGCGGCACGGCGTCCGGCGGGCGGCGCGGGTCGGCCGGATCGCGGATCACCGCGCAGAATGCGGCGTGGGCGGCATCGGAGACCGATGTCGCATGGGCCTCGCGCGCGGCGAAGAAGGCGACGCCGATGCCGTGTCCGCGCCAGGCTTTTAGCAGGACCGATTCGCCGAAATAGAACACCGAGGCCGGGTCGATCCCGGCCGCGCGGAACGGGGCTTTCAGGTCGTCGGTCTCGTCGTCGAGCGGCAGGCAGGTCGAGGCGCCGACGATGGCATCGCCGTCGCGCGCGATGATGATCGCGGCGCGCGCGCTTGCCGCATAGGTCGCGACATAGGTGCGCTCGTAGGCGGCGTCGCCGTCGTAGAGATACGGCCAGTCGCGGAACACCGCGATGCGCAGCGAAGCCAGCGCATCGAGATGCGGCAGGATGGCGCTGCCGCGCAGGGTCTCGATGCGCAGGGGGGACGGGTTCAGATCACCCGCCCTGCTTCGCGCCGGCCGGAGCCTCGGCGAGGATCGGCCATGCGTTCTGCATGAAGCGGTCCAGCGCCGCTTTCTTGGCCGATAGCGACATGTCGGTCTGTTCGGCGACCACCGGGCAATAGGCGGTGAGCAGATAGTGCGACATCTGGTCGGCCGTCAGGTTCGGGTTGGCCTTGCGCAGGGCCGCGACGAACATGCGGGTCCGGTTCGGCAGGGTCGCGGGGGTCGCGTCCTGCATGATCCGCATCCAGCCGGAGCCGGGGCCGATCATCGAATCGGTCAGCAGCGGGCAGCCGAGCTTGCGGGCGGCGGCGGTTGCGATCGGCGGCGGGTCGTAGAAATCCGCGTCGGCGACGGCGACATCGTGCGGCGGCGCGGTGCCGCGCAGGGCGAGAACCTGGGCGGCGGTGGCGTCCGCGACGCCCGGATTGCCCCAGGCGGTGCGCACGTAGTTGGCGATCGCGGCGATCTGGTGATCGTTCAGGATCGAGCCGAAGGCCGGCATCGCCGGGCCGTTCGGGTGCCACGGCGGCAGGCCGCCGAGGATCGCGCTGATCGTGTCGTCGGCCGGACCGCCCCAGGCGGCCTGATTGCCCTTGAGGTTCGGGAACACGTTCGCGACGCCCTCGCCGTTGGCCTGATGGCAGGCGGCGCAGTTCTTCGCGTAGAGGGCGCCGCCCTCGGCAACCATCGCGCTGGCGCCGGGGGTCGCCTTGAACGGGGTGCTGCGCGGCGGGGTCGCGGTTTGCAGATAGGCGGCGAGATCCTCGATGTCGGATTTCGGCAACTGGCTGAGGCTGTTGTCGACCACCGCCTTCATCGGGCCGAAGGCCGAGCCGCGCTTCATGTTGCCGCTATTGTGAAGATAGGAGACCAGTTCCTCCCGGCTCCAGCCGCCGATGCCGTATTCCTTCGACGAGGAGATGTTGGGCGCGAACCAGCTTTCGCCGAGAATCTGGCCGCCGGCGAGGGTGTGGCCCGATTTCACCGCGAACAGGAGGTTGCGCGGCGAATGGCATTCGCTGCAATGGCCGAGCGCCTCGGCGAGATAGGCGCCGTTGCGCACCGCCGGGCTCCAGTCCTTTTTGTAATGCACCGGGCCGGAGTTGAAGAACATGATCCGCCAGCCGAGCAGGGAGGCCCGGATGTTGAACGGAAACAGCATTTTATTCGGCACGTGCGGGGCGTCGACCGCCGGAATCGCGTCGAGATACGCCTTGATCGCCATCACATCCGGCTTCGAGAGCTTGGCGTAGGACGTGTAGGGCATCGCCGGGTAGAGGAATTTCGGGAACACCGCGAGCGAGCTGCCGGGAGCGACGCCGTAATGCACCGCGTCCCAGAACTGCGTGTCGGTCCATTTGCCGATGCCGGTGGTTTTGTCCGGCGTGATGTTCGGCGAATACAGGGTGCCGAACGGGGTCACGATCGACAGGCCGCCGCTGAACGGTTTCGCGCCCGGCGCGGTGTGGCAGGGCAGGCAGTCGCCGGCGGTGGCGAGGTATTCGCCGCGCTGGACCACCGTGATCTGCTGCGGGGTCATTCCCTTCGTGTCCGGCTTCGGCATCGCCGGATAGGCGCCCGGCGGGGCCGCGATCGGCGCCGGCACGAAGGACGAGGCCGAATCGCCGAACGCCACATTGGCGCCGATCAGCCCCCCGAACAGGGCGGCAAGGGCGGCGACCCCGATGATCGGCCGCTTCAGCTTCGACAGCCGCGATCCGGCGGGTTTGGGCGCGGGGAGCGGTGTGTTCGGCATCATCGACCTTCTCGGATACGGTGAACGCGGCGCAATCACGCCGTAGCAATGGCTTAATTCGCCAATTTTGCCGCTGGATCAAGAGGCGGAGGACCGGACGGGAGCATGGGAAAGGCGGATGGCTCTTCACAGGGGCGAACGATCTTGCTAGACGCGCCTCACGGATGGCGGGCACGGCCTGCCGCTTCGGGAATGGGCGCATAGCTCAGTTGGTAGAGCAGCTGACTCTTAATCAGCGGGTCCAAGGTTCGAGTCCTTGTGCGCCCACCATTCCTTTCAGCAATTTGTGATCTGGTTCCGGCCGGCCGGCGTTCCCGGTCGCGTCATCGACCGTGCAGTCCGGGCCCGTGCCGGTCCGGCTGCATCGGCATTCCTCGACGGGTGCCATGGTCTTTGCGACAATGCTCGCGGACCGCGCGAGGATTGGGTATCCGGTGCGGGAATTTCGGAAAATTCGCAGGGACCGGACAGAAAAGGCGGATCATATGGCATCTTCGATCAAGCTGGACATGTTCGATCTGCGGATTCTGCGCGAGGTCCAGAAGGACGGCCGCATCGGCAAGCTCGCTTTGGCCGACCGGGTCGGTCTGTCCCCGACCCCGTGCTGGATGCGCCGCAAGCGCCTCGAGGAGGCCGGCATCATATCCGGCTATCATGGCAAGCTCGACCTCAAGCCGCTCGCCCCGTTCGCCGTCGTGCTCATGGAAATCACCCTCGGCGCCCATCGGCAGGCGGATTTCGACCGGTTCGAGCGCGCCGTGATGGATGTTCCGGAAATCGTCTCCTGCTGGTCGCTCGGCGGCGGCGTGGACTATCTGGTGAAGGTGGTGGCCCGTGACATCGACGCCTATCAGCGCCTGGTCGATACGCTGCTTGCCGGCAATATCGGGATCGACCGGTTCTACACCTACATCGTCATGAAGACCGTGAAGGACGACCCGGTGCTTCCGCTCGACCGGCTGCTCGATCCGCAGGAAACGGTCCGGCCGGTCCGGTAAAGACAATCTGTCCGGCAAGCCCGGCGGTACGCGAACATTAGTCTGCGCACCCGGCCGAAAAAGGTCTCTTTTTCCCTCTCTCCGCCTCTACTCTCGTCCTCGCCGCGGTTCGCCTGTGACCGCGAGACCGTGGGGACTGCAATGAACGCGCATTTCGGACGCCCGACCCGTCACCCCGATCTTGCCCGGATCGCCGATCCGAGCCTGCTGCGCGAACTTTCTTATGTCGATGGCAAATGGGTTGCCGGACATGACCGTGAGGCCATCGAGGTCGACGACCCCGCGACCGGCCAGTCCATCGCCTGGGTCGTCAGACTCGACGCGGCCGAGACCGGGGAGGCGATCGACGCCGCGCACGCCGCCTTTCCCGCCTGGTCCGGCCTTCTGCCGCAGCAGCGCGCGGCGGTGCTGCGCCGCTGGTATGAACTGATCGTCGCCGCGAGACAGGATCTCGCCCTGCTGGTCACCCTGGAACAGGGCAAGCCGCTCGCCGAGGCGCTGGGCGAGATCGACTATGCCGCCTCATTCGTCGAATGGTATGCCGAGGAGGCGAAGCGGCTGGTGGCCGAGGCGGCGCCGGGCCATCTGCCGGGCGCGGAATCGCTGGTGCGGCGGGTTCCGGCCGGGGTTGCCGGCATCGTCACGCCATGGAATTTCCCCTCGGCGATGCTGACCCGCAAGGCCGCGGCGGCGCTGGCCGCGGGGTGCACCGTCGTTGCCCATCCATCCTCCTGCACGCCGCTTTCCGCGCTTGCGCTCGCCGAACTCGCCGATCGTGCCGGGCTGCCTGCCGGGGTGTTCAACGTGGTGACCGGGGATGCCGAAAAGATCGTCGGCCGGCTGACCGCCGATCCGCGAATCCGTGTTCTGAGCTTCACCGGATCGACCGGAATCGGCCGGCTGATCGCCGGCCAGTGCGCGGCGACGATGAAGCGGCTGGTGATGGAGCTTGGCGGTCACGCGCCGTT
>DASVGZ010000258.1:0-4865 GCA_036379275.1 Acidiphilium sp.
GTGGCCGCAACGCGCATCGATGCGCGCTGTTGCCACAGCTCGAAGCCGAGCATCCCGACCGCCATCGCGACGATGAACACGATCACCGGCAGGCTCAAGCTGGCGAGATTGACGATGGCGGGGCCGGGACAAAGCCCGACCAACCCCCAGCCGATCCCGAACAACCCGGCTCCGGCAACCAGCCTCACGGTAATTCCGTGGCGGGGCAGCGCAGGAAAACTGATCCCGGCGAAAGGCCGGGACCGCCTGCGGGCGAGGCCGAACGCCAGACTCGCGACCAGAAGCCCGCCCCCCATGACGAAGGCGAGGCTCGGGTCCCACTGACGGGTGAAATCGAGAAAATTCAAAACCTTCGCGGGATCGACCATGCGCGAGACCAGAAGCCCCGCGCCGAACACGAGCCCGGCGGCAAAGGAAATCATCGAGCGCATCAGAAACCCCCCACCGCGCGTGTGAGAAACACGACGATCACCGCGACCGCCATGAACACCGATGTCGCCATGATTGAGCGCGGCGAGGCGCGTGAAAGCCCGCAGATGCCATGGCCGGAGGTGCAGCCGCCGCCGAGCGCGGTGCCAACCCCGACCAGCAGCCCGGCAAGCACGAGCAGGGCGGTCGACCCCGAAAGATGGATCGCCGGCGCGATCCCGGTGAACCGCGCGATCAGTCCGGCAACCAGCAGGCCGAGAACGAAGGCGAGCCGCCAATCCCGTTCGGTGCGCTCGATCAGCCCGCCGACGATGCCGCTGATCCCGGCGATCCGGCCGATACCGAGCCAGAGCAGCCCGGCGGAAGCGCCGATCATCAGGCCGCCGGCAAGCGAGAGCCCCGGCGTGAACGGGGTATGGACAGGAGATGGCAGGATCATGGGATCACATCATATCGAATTGAGCGGGATTTTCAGATAGCGCCTGCCGTTGCCCGACGGATCGGGAAGGTCGCCGCCACGGATATTCACCTGCAACGAGGGCAGGATCAACACCGGCGCGGACAGGGTCGCGTCGCGCGCATTGCGCCGGTCGACAAAATCCTGCTCGCCGACGGTCTTGTTGATCTGGATATTGCCGTCCCGCTGCGCGGCGATGGTGCTCTCCCAGGCCGGCGCGCGGCCGCCGGGCTGATAATCGTGCGCGGTGAACACCCGCGTCTCGCCCGGCAGGGCGAACAGGCGCTGGATCGAGCGATACATCGCCGCCGCGTCGCCGCCCGGAAAGTCGCAGCGCGCGGTGCCGTAATCGGGCATGAACAGCGTGTCGCCGACGAACACCGCATCGCCGATCAGATAAGACATGCAGGCCGGCGTATGGCCCGGCGTGTAGATCGCCCGTGCACCGATCCCGCCGACCGAAAACCGCTCGTCATCGGTGAACAGATGGTCGAACTGCCGCCCGTCGGTCGGAAAATCCGCCCCGAAATCGAAAATGTCGGCGAAATTGCGCTGCACCGGCGCGATGTGATCGCCGATGCCGATCGTGCCGCCGCCGAGTTTCGTCTGGATATAGCGCGCCGCCGAAAGGTGGTCGGCATGGACATGGGTTTCCATGATCCAGTCCACCGCCAGCCCGCGTGCCTTCACGTCCGCGATCAGCGCATCGGCGGATTTCGTCGAAACCCGCGCCGCCCTCGGATCGTAGTCGAGCACCGAGTCGACGATCGCGGCCCGCCCGGTCGCCGGATCGGCGACGATATAGCTGATCGTGCTGGTGCCCGGATCGTAGTGCGGAATGACGGTCGGGCCCGAATCCCTGATAGAACTCATGATCGCGCCTCCTGACGCGCGCCTCACGTATTCTTAATAACGAATATGTCTTCGTTCAAGGAAAATCGCAGCGCGCATGTCGGGCATGTAATCAGCCGATCCGCGACTTTCCAGCCATATAGGGGCGCAATGCCTCGGGAATTGTCACCGAGCCGTCCGCATTCTGGTAATTTTCCAGAACCGCGATCAGCGCCCGCCCGGTCGCGACCCCGGAGCCGTTCAGCGTGTGAACGAATTCCGGCTTTGCCGGCTTGCCGTCCTGCGATGCGGGGCGAAACCGCGCGTTCATCCGCCGTGCCTGGAACGCCCGGCAGTTCGAACAGGAGGAAATCTCCCGATACGCTCCCTGCCCCGGCAGCCACACTTCCAGATCGTACGTTTTGGCCGAGGCGAACCCGGTATCGCCGGCGCAGAGCAGCATCCGCCGATACGGCAGGCCGAGCCGTTCCAGCACGGTCTCCGCGCAGCGCGTCATCCGCTCGTGCTCGTCGGCACTCGCTTCCGGCGTGGTGATCGAGACCATCTCGACCTTCCAGAACTGATGCTGGCGCAGCATCCCGCGCGTGTCGCGCCCGGCGGAGCCAGCCTCGGAACGGAAACACGGGGTCAGCGCGGTCAGGCGCAGCGGCAGGCTCGCGCCATCCAGAATCTCCCCGGCGGCGAGATTGGTCAGCGGCACCTCGGCGGTCGGAATCAGCCAGCGCCCGTCTGTGGTCCTGAAAAGATCGTCGGCGAATTTCGGCAGTTGCCCGGTGCCGAACATCGTCGCGTCGTTGACCAGAAGCGGCGGCGCAATCTCGGTATAGCCGTGCTCTCCGGTGTGCAGGTCGATCATGAACTGGCCGAGCGCGCGCTCCAGCCGGGCGATATCGCCCCTGAGCACGGAAAACCGGCTGCCCGCGAGCTTCGCGGCGGCAGCAAAATCCATCAGTCCGAGTGCTTCGCCGATCTCGAAATGCTGTTTTGGCTCGAAATCCAGTTCCCGGATCGCCCCGACTTGCTTTATCAGGGCATTGTGGGTCTCGTCCGGGCCGTCCGGCACGTCCAAGTCGAGAATGTTGGGCAGGGTTTCCAGCCCGTCATTCACCCGGTCGTCGAGCGCCGGCAGTTGCGCCTCAAGCTGCTCCATCTCGGCGCGGATATCCGCCCCCCGCCTTTCGAGCGCGGCCGTATCCTGCTGGTTGCGTTTGGCGGTGCCGATATTCCGGGCCAGCGTGTTCCGCTCGGTCTGCAACGCCTGTAACCCGGCCGAGATCGACCGCCGCTCGCCATCGTTGGCGGCGATCATTTCCCCCACCGCCTCCGTCCAGCCGCGCCGGCGCAGCGCGGCGTCGAATGCTTCCGGATTTTCCCGGATCGCTCTCAGATCATGCATCGGTGGTCTCTGCGACTTTCGGTTCGGCCAGTTTCACGGCGAAAATCGAAATCTCGAACAGGCCGATCAGCGGCAGGGCAAGGCCGGTCATGGTGAACACGTCCGGCGGGGTCAGGATCGCGGCAATGATGAAGCAGGCGACATAGGCGTAGCGCCGGTATCGCTTCAGCCCCTTCGCGGTGACGATGCCGACCCGCCCCAGCAGGGTCAGCAGCACCGGCAACTCGAAGCAGAGGCCGAACGCGAAGATCAGCTTCATTACCAGATTGAGATAGTCGGAAACGCGCGGCAGCACGTCGATCTGGAAATTCGCATTGGTCGGGCTGGTTTGAAAACTCAGAAAAAACCGCCAAGCATTTGGAAATATGACATAATAGGCGAGTGCACCGCCAAGAAAAAACAGCACCGGGGTCGCGATCAGGAACGGTCTCAACGCGCGCTTCTCCGACCGGTAGAGGCCGGGGGCGATGAACATCCAGAGTTGCGAGGCGATGATCGGGAACGAGAAGAACGCCGCCGAGAAAATCGCCACCTTCACATAGGTGAAGAACGCCTCGTAGAGCTGGGTATAGACCAGTTCCGGCTTCTGCCCCCGTTCCTGCATGATGTGAACGAGCGGCTGTGCCAGGAAGTAGTAGATATCCTTGGCGAAATAGTAGGAGACCAGGAACGCGACCAGGAACGCGACGGCCGACAGCAGCAGCCGGCGACGCAACTCGGCCAGATGCTCGAGCAGCGGCATCTCCTTGTCGTTGATCTCGTCTGCCGGTTCCGGTGTATCGTTCGGTTCCGGCATCGGCGTGTCGTTCATGGCATCCATCAGGAGACTACCTTACCAGAGGCGGGTGCCGGGCGGAATGAAGGCGGGCATCGGCTTCTGCCGCACGGCATCGGGCGGGATGAACGCGGGCGCGTCGATCGCCGGTTCCTCCTCCACGATGGTGGCAACCTCCCCGCCGATCTCAGGCCCCATCATGCCCTGCGCGGCGCTGCCCATCTCCTGCGCGGCACTGGTCATCGTGTCGAACGAACTACGCAGGTCGCCGTCCGGATCGATATGACGCTCCACCAGGCCGTCGAGATCGAAGTTGCGCAGCTTGCGCAGATCCTCGCCGACATCGGCGAGATCGGCCTCGCGCAACAATTCGTGAACGTGCCCCTGAAACTCGCTGGCCAGCCCCCGCATCTTGCGCAAGGCCGCGCTTCCGGTGCGAATCGCAACGGGAAGATCCTTCGGGCCTATGACGACGAGCGCCACGACCAGAATTATGCCTATCTCAGCCCAGGAAAATCCGAACATACTCGCCTGCTTGAACCGGCGCCTGTGCTAGCAGCACCACCGGCTAGGTCAAGGATGGGCCAGGTCGGGGATCGGCTGCCCCCGCTTTCTGCCCGACTTCCGTTTCCGATCCCGCCTCTGGCCTGGTCTCCGATCCCGTCTCAGACCCGGTCGACGGTAATGGTGCGGCCTCGACCAGAAGATCGGTCTGCCTCGGCAGGTCGCGCAGCGATTTCAACCCGAACCCTGCGAGGAAATTCGGCGTCGTCGCCCATAATGTGGGCCGCCCGGGCGCTTCCTTGTGGCCGGCGGGCGCGACCAGATCGGCCTCCAGCAGCGCATCCAGCGTCGATTGCGACAGACTCGCGCCCCGGATTTCCTCGATTTCCGCGCGCGTCACCGGCTGGTGATAGGCGACGATGGCGAGCGTCTCCATCGCAACACGCGGCAGC
>DASVGZ010000259.1:0-3594 GCA_036379275.1 Acidiphilium sp.
CGCCTTACCGGATATCGGCTATTCGCCGCACATGCGGATCATGCGCTACGAGGTCGTGCACAGCGCGCTCGACGCCTATGGCTGGCAGTCAGCACGCGTCCGTCCGCCGCATCCCTCCGCCGCCGCGATCGACAGGATGGACGAGGCGTTGTCCTGGCTCGCCCTGATCCCGGAGGAACGGTCCGTGCTCCGCCGCATCGTCGGCGCCCGCGCGCTCACCCATCCGCTCACCGGGCGATCCCTGTTTCCCTGGCGAAAGCTCGCCGGCGTGCTCGGCACCGACCACAAATCGGTCCAGCGCTGGCACCGCGACGGGCTCCGGCTTATTCTTGCCGGCCTTGCCCAATCCGCCGCGCCGGGCTAAGCCGCCGCATCCTTATCCCCAGATCGAGTGTCATTTCATGAAGCAGCAGGCGAATCTCATCCGCGCCGGCCAGGTGATCGAGCACGATGGCCGCCGCTGGACCGTGCTCAAGCAGCAGATCATCACCCCCGGCAAGGGTGGCGCGTTCATCCAGGTGGAGATGCGCGACCTGAAAACCGGAAACAAGACCAACGAGCGCTGGCGCACCGCCGACACCGTCGAGCGGCTGATGACCGACAACCGGGATTACACCTATTCCTATACCGATGGTGCCAATCTGGTCCTGATGGACGGCGAGAGTTTCGAACAATTTCTCGTCCCCGTCGATCTGCTCGGCGAGCTTGCGCCGTTCCTGCAGGACAACATGCCGGTCGAAGTCGATCTGGTGGAAGGTGAGGCCGTCGGCATCCACCTGCCGGCCACCGTCACCCTCGAAATCGTCGAGGCCGACCCGGTGGTGAAGGGCCAGACGGCATCCTCATCCTACAAACCGGCGAAACTGGCCAACGGTGTAAAAACCATGGTGCCGCCCTTCGTCGAGGCCGGCGAGCGTGTGGTCGTCCGCACCGAGGACGCCAGCTACGTCGAGCGCGCCAAGGGATAGCCGCCGATGATCCCGCAGCGTTCGGCGCATATGACGATCATGGTGGCGGCGGCGCAGAAGGCTGCGAAGCGGCTGATCCGCGATTTCAACGAGGTCGAGCACCTTCAGGTTTCGGTGAAGGGGCCGTCGGATTTCGTCAGCCAGGCGGATCTGCGCTCCGAGCAGGTGATCCTGGAGGAACTGGAGCGGGCGCGACCGGGCTACGGCTTCCTGATGGAGGAAGGCGGCAAGCACGGTTCGGAGAACTGGTCATGGCGCTGGATCGTCGACCCGCTGGACGGCACCACCAACTTCCTGCACGCGATTCCGAACTGGTCGATCTCGATCGCGCTGGAGAAGCGCCAGCCGGATGGCGGATCGGAAATCGTCGCCGGGTTGATCTTCGCCCCCGCGCTCGACGAGCTTTACTGGACCGAGAAGGGCATCGGCGCCTATCTGAACGAGCGCAGACTCAGGGTTTCTGCCCGGCGCGACCTGTCCACCGCGCTGTTCGCGACCGGAATCCCCTTCGCCAAAACGACCCCCCGCAACCGGCTCGCCTTCGCCCGCGTGCTCGGCGGGTTGATGCCGGAGGTCGCGGGCGTCCGGCGCTTCGGTTCGGCCTCGCTCGACCTCGCCTGGACCGCCGCCGGCCGGTACGACGGCTACTGGGAACTCGGCACCCATCTCTGGGATGTCGCGGCGGGAACCCTTCTGGTGCGCGAGGCGGGCGGCTACGCGACCGATCCCTCTGGACACGATTGCGTGACCGGCGACGTGGTTGCCGGCAACCCGCATCTCCAGCCCCGGCTGCGCGAAATGGTCGGCGAGGCTCTGGGCCTGACCAAAGCCTGACCGAACCGGCCATTGAGCGCCACACGGCTTTTCCGCTAGGTTCCGCGCGATGAGACAGTCGCGGCTCTTTTCCAGCTTCGCCTTGCTGGCGGGCGTCCTTGGCGCTTGCGCGCTCACACCGCCGGCCATGGCACAGGTCACGGTGAACCCGCAGGCGCTGCAGCAGCTTTCCGGCACAGCGCCTGCGGCGCCTCGCCCCGCGACGCCGCATTCCCAGGCACAGCACGTCATCCACCGGACCATTCATCGCGAAGCCCGGCGGCGGGCAGTCTCTCCCCCACTGCCTCTGCCACCGCCGATTCCGCCATTGCCCGAAATCGCGTCCGCCGCCATCGCGCCGCCACCGCCCGCTCCCGCACCGAAGCCGAAGCCAGAACCCCACGCCATCACTCTCGTCTTCGCCGCCACCGCTTCGGCGCTACAGGCGGACCAGTCGCACGATATCATCCGGTTCGTCGGCACATCCCCCGACCCGACAGCACGCTACGTGATCCAGGCCACCGCGCCCGGGGTGGCGAACGATCCCTCCATCGCCCGCCGACTCTCGCTCGACCGTGGCCAGGCGGTACAGGGCGCGTTACGCCAGGCCGGGATCGACCCGGAGCGAATCATCGTCCAGGCGCTTGGCGATCCGCCCGGAATACCCGATAACCGCGCGGTACTGACCGAACTTCCATGAGGCTGCCGCCATCATGACCCGACCGAGCCGCTATCTGATCCGAATGCTGGTGTTTCTGGTCTTGGTCTATGGGCTGGCCGCCTTCATCGCGCCCACCCTCGTCAAATTCTACATGGCCAACCCGGTGGTCAACTCGGTCATCGTGGTGGTCGAGATCTTCGGCATCGTCTGGAATCTCCGGCAGGTCCTGCGTCTGTCGCCGGAGGTGGACTGGGTCGAGCGGTTCCAACGCTCGCGCGCCTCGATCGAGCAGGGACCGAAACCGCGCCTCCTTCTGCCGATGGCGCGGATGCTTGGCACCCGGAACGACGACGGCAAGCGCGTCACCCTGACGGTGGCCGGAATGCGCACGATGCTCGACGGCATCGCGAGCCGGCTCGACGAGAGCCGCGAACTCTCCCGTTACGTCACCGGGGTGATGATCTTTCTCGGCCTGCTCGGCACGTTCTGGGGGCTGCTGAAAACCGTCCACGCCGTCGCCGAGGTGATCGCGACGATGAACCTCGCCAACGGCGACGTGAACGCGATGTTCGCGCAGCTCAAATCCGGGCTCGCCGGCCCGCTCGCCGGCATGGGCACGGCGTTTTCCTCCTCGATGTTCGGCCTCGCCGGCGCGCTGATTCTCGGCTTTCTCGATCTCACCGCCGGCCAGGCGATGGGCCGCTTCTTCAACGAACTGGAGGAATGGCTCGCCGGGTTGACCCGGATTTCCACCGGCGCGCTCGGCCATGACAGCGATGCCCCGCTTCCCGCCTATGTTCAGGCGCTGCTGGAGCAGAGCGCCGAAAACATCGAATCGTTGCAGCGCGTCCTGATCCGCCATGAGGACAGCCGCACCCAGACCGCGCAGGCGACCCATGCGTTGACCGAGCGGATGAACACGCTGACCGAGGCGATCCATAACTCCCACCACATCATGCTCAAGATCGGCGAGGCGCAGGCCGCGCTGGCGCGGATCACCGAACAGCAGGATCACACGGGCGAGGAAGTCGCCCGTGCGCATCTGCGCAATATCGAACTGCTTCTGGCGCGGCTGATCGCCGAGACCGAACAGGGCCGCGCCCAGGGCATCGCCGATCTCAGGCAGGACCTGAAAATCCTGACCCGCACGAT
>DASVGZ010000260.1:0-5736 GCA_036379275.1 Acidiphilium sp.
GATTTCCTCGAACTCGTTGACGTTGTCGATTTCGGTTCCCATCGAGATGTTGGTCACGCGTTCGAGAATGAATTCGAGCACCACCGGCACCTGATGATCTTCCATCAGTTTCTGCGCCCGCGCGAAGGCATCCTTGAACTCGTTCGGGCTTTTCACCCGGATTCCCTTGCAGCCGAGCCCCTCGGCCACCGCGACGTGATCGACGCCGTAGCCGCGCACCGCATCCCCATCCGCTTCCATGTTGATGTTGTCGAAGGCGAGACTGACCTCGTAGTCGATCTTGAAGCCGCGCTGCGACTGGCGGATCAGGCCGAGATAGGAGTTGTTCACCACGATGTGCAGATAGGGCAGCTTGTGCTGGGCGCCGACCGCGAGTTCCTCCAGCATGAACTGGAAATCGTAATCGCCCGACAGCGCCACGATCTTCTTGTCGGGATCGGCGGCGCGCACGCCGAGCGCGGCCGGCAATGTCCAGCCGAGCGGTCCGGCCTGACCGGCATTGATCCAGTTGCGCGGACGGTAGACTTTCAGGAACTGCCCGCCGGCGATCTGCGACAGGCCGATGGTGGTGACGTAGCAGGTGTCGCGGTCGAGCGCCTCGTTCATTTCCTGATAGACGCGCTGCGGCTTCAGCGGCACCGCGTCATAATGCGATTTGCGCAGCATGTTGCGCTTGCGATGCTCGCAGGACGCCGCCCAGGCCGAACGGTCCTTCAGCCTGCCAGCCGCTTTCATTTCGCGCGCCACCGCGATGAAGACGGTGAGTGCTGCCTTCGCATCGGAGATGATGCCGAAATCCGGCCCGAATACCCGACCGATCTGGGTCGGCTCGATATCGACGTGGATAAATTTGCGCCCCTTCGTGTAGACATCGACCGATCCGGTATGGCGGTTCGCCCAGCGGTTGCCGATGCCGAACACGAAGTCGGATTCGAGGAAGGTCGCATTGCCGTAACGGTGGCTGGTCTGCAGCCCGACCATGCCGGCCATCAGCGGATGGTCGTCGGGAATGATGCCCCAGCCCATCAGGGTCGGCACCACCGGAACACCGGTGAGTTCGGCGAATTCGACCAGAAGATCGCTGGCATCGGCATTGATGATACCACCGCCGGCGACGATCAGAGGCCGCTCCGCCTCGTTCAGCATCGCCAGCGCCTTCTCGGCCTGCGCGCGCGAGGCGGCCGGCTTGTCGGGCGGCAGGGACTGATAGGTCTCGTCGTCGAACTCGATTTCCGCCATCTGCACGTCGAACGGCAGATCGACCAGCACCGGTCCCGGGCGACCGGACCGCATGGTGTGAAACGCCTTCTGCAACACCATCGGCACCAGGGCCGGCTCGCGCACGCAGACCGACCATTTGGTGACGGCGCGGGCGATCGTCTCGATATCGACGGCCTGGAAATCCTCCTTATACAGCCGGGCGCGCGGCGCCTGACCGGTGATGCACAGGATCGGGATGGAATCGGCCTGGGCGGCATAGAGCCCGGTGATCATGTCGGTGCCGGCGGGGCCGGACGTGCCGAGACACACACCGATATTGCCCGCCTTCGCACGGGAATATCCGTCCGCCATATGTGCCGCGCCCTCGACATGGCGCGCCAGGATATGTCGGATGGTGCCGCGCGATTTCATCGCCGCGTAGAGCGGGTTGATCGCAGCCCCCGGAACGCCGAACGCCACGTTGATGCCCTCGCGCTCCAGCACGCGGACCGCCGCCTCGATTGCCTTCATTCTGGCCATGACTCTACCCCGTTCCCGATGTCCTTGCCCAAGTTGTAGCGGTGTGGCAGTTTTCATGGGAATAATCCCGCATCGTGGAAAATCACGATCGGTTTCCGGTTTCGGCTTGAAGTTTCCGATCCCGGCTCTGGCGATGGAAAGGACACGATATGGCGCGACCGGCAGGCGAACCCAATCGCAAGGGGGGCGATCAGGTGCAGTCGCTGATCCGGGCGCTGACCTTGCTCAACCGGCTGGCGGAAGCGACCGGAGAAGGCTCCACCCTGACCGATCTGGCCCAGCAGGTCGGGCTCCCGGCCTCGACCGCGCATCGTCTGCTCGCAACCCTTGAGCAGGAACGCTATGTGCGGTTCGATCAGGAAACCCGGCTGTGGTCGGTCGGGGTGCAGGCTTTCGTCTCCGGCTGCGCCTTCATGAAGACCCGCAATCTGGTCAGTCTCGCACGGCCCCATCTGCGCGGCCTGATGGAAGACAGCGGCGAGACCGTGAACCTCGCGACCGAGGACGAGGGTCAGGCGGTCTACCTCGCCCAGGTCGAATGCCGGCAGATGATGCGGACCTTCGCCCGCCCCGGCTCACGGGTGCCCCTGCATTGCTCGGCGGTCGGCAAGGCGCTGCTGTCGACCGCGTCGGACCAGCAACTCGCGAAGATCCTGCACCGGCATGGAATGCCGCGGCTGACCGTGAAAACGATCACCACGCCGGCCTCCCTGCGGACCGATCTCGAACGGGTGCGCGCGACCGGCTACGCGGTGGACGACGAGGAACACGCGGTGGGACTGCGCTGCATCGCGGCGCCGATCTTCGATGAGACCGGGGACGTGATCGCCGCCGTCTCGGCCTCCGGTCCGATGGCGCGCATCGACGACGAGCGGGTCGCCCGGCTTGGCGCCTCGGTTCTCGAGACCGCGCGGCGGATCACCGCACAGATGGGCGGCAGGCCACACTGACCGGCAGAACCATCTCTCAGGATTCGGTCTCCCGGCCATAGGCGAGCAGGAGGGCGAGAATCACCACGCCGTAGACAATGCTGCGCACATAGTCCGGCATGTTCAGGGCGAGCAGGACCGAGACCAGAACAGTCAGGCTGACCGCGCCGGCGGCGGCGCCCAGATAATAGCCACGGCCGCCGAGAATATTGACCCCGCCGATCACCACCGCCGCGATCGAGGTGAAGAGATAGGGATCGCCCATGCCGAGCGAGGCCTGACCACCGAAGCCCACCAGCATGATGCCGGCGAGTGCCGAAAACAGCCCGCTCGCGGCATAGAGAAGGATGGTGGTGCCGTTGACGTTCACCCCGGCAAGAGCCGCCGCGCGCGGGTTGTTGCCGAGCGCATAGGTGGCGCGGCCGAAGCGGGTGATGCTCAGAACGGCGGAAACCAGAACGATGATGCCAACCCAGAGCCAGAGCGCGGCCGGCACGCCGAGCAGGTCGCCATGGGCGAGATGCTGGATCAGCGGCGGCGCGTAGGACGAACACGCCGCGCAGGTGAAGCCGCCGGTCAGGCCGAGCACCAGACCCTCGACGATGCCGTTCATCGCCAGCGTCATCACCACCGCCGGAACGCCGAACCAGGCGACCCCGACTCCGTTCGCCGCGCCGGCCAGAAGGCCGAAGCCGAGCGTGACGACAATCGCCAGCGGCGCACGGGAATCGAGCCCGAGCGAGGTGGTGGTGAGCAGGACAGCGCCGGCATTCAGCACCCAGGGCACCGAAAGGTCGATGCCGCCGATCAGGACGACGAAGCATTGCCCGGCCGCGACCAGCCCGACGAAGGAGGCGATGACCAGAACCGTCTCCACGCTGGCGAGGCCGAGAAAGCCCGGATGCACCGCCTCGCCGATCAGGAACAGCACGATCGCGGCGAGAAAAGCGTAGACGACGCGCCAGGATTCTGGGGCGAGTCTGGGCAGGACCCGGGTCATCGCATTCATCGCCGCCTCCGGATCGCGCCGCCGATCACCCCGCCCGCGATCACCGCGATCAGCAGGAACACGCCTTCATAGAAAGACTGGAACAGCGGATCGACATGACCGAAGAACAGGATGTTGACGATCAGCGTGGTGATCAGCGCGCCGGCGATCGCGCCGATCGCCGAACCTCGCCCGCCGAACAGCGAGACGCCGCCGAGCACGACCGCGACGATCGAGGTCAGCGTGTAGGAATCGCCGGTGGTGGCATCGCCCGCCGTCGCGGTCGCGGCGAGGAACAGCCCGGCAGCGGCGGCGAGAACCCCATCCAGCACATAGGCGATGATTTTCGTGCGCAGGATGTCGATGCCGAGCGCGCGCGCCGCTGCCTCATCGTTGCCGATCGCATAGAGATCGACGCCGGGGCGCGAGCGACGGAATGCCGCCCAGCCGAAGCCGAGCAGAACGATGAAGATCAGCGCCCAGGGTTCGTTCGGATTGACCAGAAGGTCGGTGAAGGCGGGCGGAATCGCGCCGCCCGGCTGCGGCAGAACCCGGATCGCCAGCCCCTGGAAGATCGACAGGGTGCCGAGCGTCACCACAATCGGTTGCAGCCGGCCGAGCGCGACCAGAAGGCCGTTCACGAGCCCGCAGGCAGCGCCGACGAGCAGGATGACCACCGACCAGAACAGCGCGCTGCCCAAGGTCTTGCCCATGGTGACCGCAGCCATCGCATTGGCGAGATCGACCACCCCGCCGACCGAAAGGTCGATCCCCTTGGTCAGCACCACGAAAGTCTGCCCCACGGCGGAGAACACCAGAGGCATCGCGCTGTTGATGGTGGTGGTCAGTTCGAAATTGCCGGGCAGCCGGCGCTGTTCCAGCCCGTAGACCAGAACGAAACCCAGAATCGCGAGCAGCAGGATCGCGATCCCCAGAATCAACCCGATATTCTGGCCGATGGCATGACCGAGCCGGCTGCCGCGCGGCAGGGCGATCGCGGAAGCGTCAGGCGGCATCGGCCGCCTCACGCATCGCGGCGGAAACGATGGTTTCGGCCGAGAGACCGTCGCCGGGCAGGTCGGCGACGATCGCGCCACGCCGCATCACCAGAACCCGATGGCAGAGATGCGCGAGTTCCTCGGCATCCGACGAATAGAACAGGATCGCATAGCCATCCCGGGCGAGTTGCACCGCCAGTTCGTAGATCTCGTGCTTGGTCGCGACATCGACGCCACGGGTGACATCGTAGAGAAGCAGGATACGCGATTTCGTCAGAAGCCACCGCCCGAGCAGAACCTTCTGCTGGTTGCCGCCCGAAAGCGCGCCGACCGGCTGGGCAGCGCTCGGGGTGCGCACCGCGAGCCGGGCGATGGTGTCGGCCGTGATCCTGCGCTCCGCGGCAAGATCGATCACACCGAACCGGGACAGACGCTTGAGGATCGGCAGGGTGAGATTGTCGCGCAGCTTGAGCGGCAGGAACAGGCCCTCGCTCTTGCGGTCTTCCGGCACCAGCGCGATGCCGGCGCGGATCGCATCGCGCGGCGAGCGGATGCGGCGCGGCTTTCCGGCGATGCGCAATTCACCCCCGATAAAGCCGGGAGCGCCGAACAGGCCGAAGAACACCTGACGGTGACCGTGCCCGGCGAGACCACCAACGCCGAGGATTTCGCCAGGGCGGAGCACAAAATCGAGCTTCGCGGTGCCAACGGCGCTCACCCCCTTGAGTTCGAGTGCCGGCGCACCTTCCGGGACGGGCGGACGATCGGGAAACAGCGCGCCGAGCTGGCGCCCGGTCATCAGCGCGATCGCCTCGGTTTCGTCGATTTCATCGAAACTGCCGACATCCGTGCCATTACGGAAAATCGTGATCCGGTCGGCAATCGCCGAAATTTCACCCCAGCGGTGCGAGGTGAACACAATGGCTGCACCCGCATCGCGCAACTCGCGGATTCGGGCGAACAACCAGGCGACCTCGCGTTCCACCAGAGCCGAGGTGGGCTCGTCGAGCAGAAGAATTCCGGGTTTCGCGAGAATGACCCGCGCGATTTCGACAATCTGGCGCTCGGCAAGGGAAATATC
>DASVGZ010000261.1:0-2972 GCA_036379275.1 Acidiphilium sp.
AGTACGGACGAAGCCTGATGCCATGAAATTATGGTTCCGGCGGGCGGAAAATCAACGAAATTACGTCATCGGGACGAGATTCGGCATTTTCGTCCTGTCGATGATGCCGGCCCATTGTGCCTGTGCGGCGATGATCGAGAGGTCTTCAGCTCCGAGTTGCGCGGTCGTTTCCAGCAGGGTGGATTCGGCGGCGGTGGCGGCCTGTAGCGCGGCAGGCGCGTTCCGGTCGATCAGGAAGCGGGCCATGAAAAAGGCCGCGAAGGCGTCTCCTGCGCCGGAAAAATGCTGCCCGAGGCGCGGCGCCGAGACGGCGTACCGGGTCTGGCCGTCGCGGAGCAGGATGTCGAGCGTGCCAGTCGCGGTGTCGGCACCGTCGAAGCCGGTCAGCACGACGATGCGCGGGCCGAGCGTATCCATCGCGGTGAATGCCCCCGCCCGGTTGCGCGGCGTGCTTCCGGTGAGCGTGGCCAGTTCGAACGGGTTGGGAAAGGCGATATCGGCGAGCGGGATCAACCGGTCGCGGAACGCGCCGATCAGGGTTTCCGGCACATAGGCGCGGCCGGCATCGCCGATCACCGGGTCGCAGGCATAGAGCGCGCCGGGATTGGCCGAGCGGGCTCGGGCGATGGCGTCGAGTACCACCGGCACCGCGGCTTCGACACCGAGATAGCCGGAGAGAACCGCATCGCAACGGACGAAGGCATTGCGTTGCGAGAGTCCTTCGATGAGGGCGGCAAGCCGGGCCGGTTTCACCGGGCCGCCTTCGGTGGGCCCATGGCCCGGATGGTGCGAGAGAAGAGTGGTCGGCAGCGGCCAGACCTCATGGCCGAGTCGGGCGAGAATGAATCCGGCAGCGGAATTGCCGACCTCGCCATTGAGCACCTGGGACTGGATCGAGAGAATCGCCATCGCGGCAGTTGGCGCGGGGGGCCCGGTTATGGCAAGGCCGGGCATCGGGGGCGGCCGCATTGGAAAGCCTCTTGACGCGGCTCGAAAACACTCTCTAGAAGAGATGTTGGCGTTTTGTTCCAGAATGCAATAACCCGGCGCATGGCGCCGGTTGGTGGAGAAACCGGATGCTGACCCGCAAGCAACATGAATTGCTGATGTTCATCGACCAGCATCTGCGCCGCACCGGCTGTTCGCCGAGCTTCGAGGAAATGAAGGACGGCCTCGACCTCAAGTCGAAATCAGGGATCCATCGGCTGATCGGCGCGCTTGAGGAGCGAGGATTCCTGCGCCGGCACAAGCACCGCGCGCGCGCACTGGAAGTGGTTCGCCTGCCCGCCGATCTGCTGCCTGCCGAACCGCAGAACGACGCCCGCTTCACCCCGAACGTGATCCGGGGCGATTTTTCATCGAAACTCCAGGGCGCGCGCACGGCGGGTGAGGCCGCGGCGGTGTCCCTGCCGCTTTACGGGCGGATCGCCGCCGGTCTGCCGATCGAGGCGCTGCGCGAGACCAATGCCGAGATCGAGGTTCCGGTTGCCTTCATCGGTGCGGGCGATCACTACGCGCTTGAGGTGATCGGTGATTCGATGGTCGATGCCGGGATTCTGGAGGGCGACACCGCGATCATCCGCAAGGGCGATACCGCCGAGAACGGGCAGATCGTGGTCGCTCTGGTCGACGAGAACGAGGTGACGCTGAAGCGGCTGCGCCGGCGCGGCAATTCTATCGCGCTGGAACCCGCCAACAAGCGCCACGAGACCCGGATTTTTCCGGCCGAACGGGTCAAGGTGCAGGGGCGGCTGGTTGCCCTGATGCGGCGTTACTGAACCGGCACGATCAGCTTGCCCCTTTGACCGGACGGCGGCGTGGCCCGATAGTCGCGCGATGGGGATCTGGGGCAAGATCATCGGCGGCGTCGCCGGCTTCGCGGTTGGCGGGCCGGTCGGTGCGGTCGCGGGCGCGGTGCTCGGTCATACCGCCGACAGCGGCAATCTCGCATCGTTCGGTGCGCGGATCGGCCGGGCACTGCCGCTCGATTCCGCGCGCTTTGCCGCCCTGCTCGGCCGTCGTGAGCAGGTTTTCGCGATCGGGGTGACGGTTCTGGCCGCCAAGCTCGCCAAATGCGATGGGCCGGTGAGCCGCGCCGAGATCGACGCGTTCAAGCGCCATTTCCGCATCGAGGACGCGGCGGTGCCGATGATTGGCAAGCTGTTCGACCAGGCGCGCGACGATACCGCCGGGTTCGAGCCCTATGCTCGGCAGCTCGGCGAGAGTTTCGCCGATAACCGGCTGGCGCTCGAACAGGTGCTCGGCGCATTGTTCGCGATCGCCCGCGCGGACGCTCCGGTCAATCCACGCGAAACCGCGATGCTGGAGGGAATCGGCATCCTGTTCGGTCTCGACCGCGCGGCGCGCGCACGGGCGGCCAATCCGTCCGGTTCTATCGAGCCCGGCGAGGATCCGTACGGGGTGCTCGGCGTCGCCGCCAGCGATTCGAACGAGGCAATCCGCTCGCGCTGGAAGCAGTTGATGCGCGAGAACCACCCAGACCAACTCGCCGCTCGCGGAGTTCCGCCCGAATTCGCGGCGCGGGCGACCGATCTGGTCGCGCGGATCAACGCGGCCTACGACCGGATCAAGCGCGAGCGCGGGCTGTGATCTCACCCAACCACGACGCGCGGCCGGACGGCGTGAGAATCGACCATCTGGTGCTGCATTATACCGGGATGGTCAGTGCCGGGGCGGCGATCGCCCGGCTGTGCGATCCGGAAGCGAGGGTTTCGTCGCACTACGTCGTGGAGGAGGACGGGACGGTTCATGCGCTGGTCGCCGAGGAGCGCCGCGCCTGGCACGCCGGGGTCAGCTTCTGGCGTGGCATGCGGGGGCTGAACGACCGTTCGATCGGCATCGAGATCGTCAATCCCGGCCATGAATTCGGCTACCGGGCATTTCCCGCGCGGCAGATGGAAGCGGTCGCCGGTTTGTGCCGGGGCATTCTCGCTCGCCACCCGATCGCACCG
>DASVGZ010000262.1:0-7582 GCA_036379275.1 Acidiphilium sp.
AAACCCGGCGACCGCCCGCAACGCGGTGGTCTTGGCCGAACCCGACGGGCCGATCAGCGCCATGATCTCACCCGGTTCGACCGTCAGGTTCAGCGATTCGATCGCGACATGCTTGCCGTAGGCGACGCACACATCGTCGAAAGTGATCCCGCTGCCACCGGTCGGTCGGGATGCGGCAGGAAATGCCCCCGCCGCACCGGCGGCAGCGCCCGTATCCACGCTGACACCGACCGGGAGGCGCACATCGTCGAGCACTGCCATGTTTACCATCAGCTTCCGGTCTCCTGATGCCAGCGCGCCACATCCTGCTGCAGATGCGGCAGCTCCTTGTTCCAGTCCGGCGTGTAAACGGAAACGCCTTTGATCGTGACCTGAAGATTCTTGTAGGTGGCGTCGGCCGGGTCGGCATCCTTGCGAACCGGGAAACCGTCCGACAGGGTGCTGACCTGTTCCTGCGCCTCGCGGCTCAACAGAAAATCGATCAGCTTCTTGCCATTCGCCGCGTGCGGCGCGCCTTTCACCAGACCGATGTCATACGGCAGATCCACGGTCCAGCGCTTGCCATCCGGCCCCACCGGCCAGAAAATGCGGATATCGGGGTTTTGTTTGAGCTGGGCCGTGTTCATCTGAACATCGCCATTGGCGACCCACAATTCACCCTTGTTGACCAGCGCGGTAAGCCGCCCGGTGGACGACGAGGGGCCGAGATTATTGGCCTGGAGCTTTTTCAGATAGGCGAAACCCTGATTCTTGCCCCCGAAGACATGAAACACCAGAAGCATGACGGCAGTGCCGTCCCCCGCCTGGCCGGGCGTGGAATACTGGATCTTGTTCCTGAACTTCGAATCGAGCAGGGCATCGAAAGTCTTCGGCGGCTGCTTCAGGACGTTCGCGTTATAGATGAAATCGGTATAGTTGTTGACCAGCGGGAAAAACCGGTTCTGCGTATCTTTCCCGGCAGCCGGAATCTCGTTCGCGCCCGCCGGCGTGAAGGGTTGCAACAACCCGTCGGACGCGGCCTTCTGAATGAATGGCGGGATGGTGACCAGAACATCCGCCTGCGGATCGGCCTTTTCCATTTGCAGCCGATCCACCACAACGGCCGACCCCGCCTCGATATACTGAACCTTGATGCCGGTGGCTTTGGTGAAGGCATCGAATTCGGTCTGGTACCAGTTGGGCGTGCCGTCATGCAGGCCATCGGCGCTGTAGACAGTTACCACCCCCGACTGCGCCCACGCGCAGCCGCAACCAGCCAGAACGGCCGCCGCACAGACGGCGGCAAATCTGAATTTTTTCATTTCCTACCTCCATTTTTGTATTATCTGAACCTGGACGTTCTTGTGTTACGGTTTTGCTAAATTATGTGTTCCGACCTCATCATCCCCAAGGCAACGAGTAGGTGCGGACATTGGTGAAGCTCTTCATCGCTTCGACAACGCCTTCTTTGTGACCGAGACCCGAATCCTTGATCCCGCCGAATGGCGACATCTCGATCCGGTAGCCCGGAACTTCCCAGACATTCACCGTGCCGACATCGAGATTGTTGATGAAGTGGGTGATGTAGTCGAGCCGGCTGGTGCACACGCCCGATGACAGACCATAGGCGGTGGAATTCGAAATCCGTACCACCTCGTTGATGTCGTCCGGGCAGCGGATGATCGGAATCACCGGACCGAAGGTTTCCTCGCGCACCAGTTCGGCATCGTACGGTACGTGATCGACCACGGTCGGCGGAAACAGTGCGCCCTGCCGGTCGTTGCCATGCAGCAGCCTGGCCCCGAGCGAGACCGCGTCGGTCACCCTGCGTTCGAATTCGCGTGCCGCCTTCTCGTGAATCACTGTGCCGATATCAACGGTCGGGTCCATCGGGTCTCCGGCCCTGAGCTTGCGGGCCTTGGTCAGCACGAGGCGGGAAAATTCATCGGCAACGCTCTCGACCACCAGAATCCGCTTGACCGCGGTGCAGCGCTGGCCGGAATTCTTGGTGGCACCGGCAACCGCGAGTTCGGCGGCCTTGTTGAGATCGGCATCCTCCATGACGATCAGCGGGTCGTTGCCGCCGAGTTCCAGGATTACGCGCTTGTATCCGGCGGTTTCCGCGATGTGCTTGCCCACGCGTACCGATCCTGTGAAGGTGATCAGGTCGGCGTCCGGGTCGGTGATCATCGCATCGCCCATGGTGGACGGATTGCCGGTCACGACCGACAGCATTTCCGGCGGCAAGCCGGCCTCGTACAGAACATCCGCGAGCGCGAGCGCGGTCAGCGGCGTCAGTTCGGTCGGTTTCAGCACCACCCGGTTGTTGGTGGCGATCGCCGGTGCGATCTTGTGGCTCACCATGTTGAGCGGATGGTTGAACGGGGTGATCGCCGAGATCACGCCCATCAGAGGCACCCGTGTCGTGAAAATGCGGCGTTGCTTGCCCATCGGGCTGATGTCGCAGGAATAGATTTCGCCGTCGTCCAGAATCGTCAGTTGCGCCGCGAAGGAATAGACATCGTAGGCGCGACTTGCCTCATAGAGCGAATCCTTCCAGCACAACCCGGATTCCGATGTAATCAACCGGGCGAATTCCTCTTTGCGATCGCGCAAAATTTCCGCGGTGCGCAGCAGAATCTGCTGGCGCTCGTAGCGGGTCAGTTTCGATTTGAATGCGCGGGCAGTGGCGAAAGCCTGTCGCACATGCTCGGGGCGGGCGGCGGGAACGGTGCCGACCACCCGGCCGGTATAGGGGTTGTAGACATCGAGCGTCTCGTCGGTCTGCACCTTGCGTCCGGCGATCCGCATCGACTCGGATCGCACCGGCGGCTTTACATCGATATTCATCGGAATCCTCACTGAACCAGGTTGAGCGCGACATCGAAGATGTCGAAATTGCGAAGCGTGCGGCCGGGCGGCAGCGCCACCGCGCGGTTGACGATCATGGGGACGGTCTGCTCGCTCAATCCGCCATGCGAGCGGAGCGGCCCGGAAAGTCCCGAAAGATCGTGACGGTCGGGGCTGGTGCCGAGCGTCTTCGAACGGGCCGAAATCACGACGATATCACCGATCCGGTCCGGCGGCAGATCGAATCTGCGGCAGGCTTCATCACGATCGATCGCCACATCCACCCCTTCGATCGCGCGCAGCGCCGCAAGGGTTTCGGACAGACCGGCATCTTTCGGAAGGTAGACAGTGGCGAACGACCCGAGCGCGCCATGATGGCCGACATACGGATCGGTGATCGGCAGGATGACACGGGCCTTGCCCTTGCCGAGCCGGGCATCGAACCAGTCTTGCAGGTAGAGAACATCGGGCGCGCCATCGGCACGGAACTTGTCGTTCATGCCATGGTCAGCGGTCAGGGCGAGCACAGCGCCGGCACGGTCGAGTTGCCCGACGTAACGGTCCATCATGGCGTAAAAGGCATTCGCCTTGTCCGAACCCGGTCCCGCGGCGTGCTGTACATAGTCGGTGGTCGAGAGATACATCACGTCCGGCCGGAAATGCTCCAGAATCTTCACCCCGGCGGCGAACACGAATTCCGACAGATCCTCGGAATAGACATCGGGCAATTTCTTGCCCACGAAGGCGAGCGCATTCTCGATGCCATTTTCGCGCAGATTGGCCTTATCCGCCTTCTCCGCCGAAAACGCGATGGCACGCCCCTCACCCATATCGAGCCCGTTGCCGAGCAGGGTGCGAAGCTTGTCCTTGGCAGTGACGACAGCAACTTTCGCGCCAGCATCGTGAAATGCCGAAAGGATTGTCTCCGCACGCAGAAAGCGTGCATCGTTCATCATCACTTCCTGGCCGGCTTCGACATCGTAGAAATAATTCCCGGCGATCCCGTGAACAGCGGGTGGCGTGCCGGTGATGATCGACAGGTTGTTCGGGTTGGTAAAGCTCGGAATCACCGACAGCGCACGGAGATTTGCCCCTGTCCGCATCAGGCGCTCGAAATTGGGTGCCAACCCACGCTCGATCGCCGCCTCGATATAGCCGGGCTCCGATCCGTCGATGCAGACCGCGATGGTCGGCGTACGGGGGAAACGATAGTGACGGCCATTTGCGGAAACATCCCGCGTTTTACTGATGACGTTCATGGTAACCTCCTGTCAGGCCGCGACCGGCAAAGTGACGCTCATTTCCGTCAGAACCTCGCGCACCGCGTCGAGCGCCGCGCGCATGTCCTTCGGATACAGCCGGCCGATACAGCCGATCCGGAATGAATCGGCGACCGTGAGCTTGCCCGGATAGATGATGAAGCCGCGATCCTTCAGCCCGTCGTAAAAGCGCTGGAACTGGAACTCGGGCGAGCGCGGCATGTGGAATGTGACGATAATTGGCGCCTGCAACCGGTCCGGCAGCAATGTGCGGAACCCGAGCGCGCGCATTCCGTCCACCAGAACCTTGCAGTTCTCCCGATAGCGCGCGCCACGGCCAGGCTGCCCGCCTTCGGCGAAAAACTCGGTCAACGCCTGATGAAACGCGACGATCACATGGATCGGCGGCGTGAACCGATACTGGCCGGTTTTCTGGAATCCCGCCCACTGCTCATGAAGATCGAGAACGAGGGTGGTGGCGTTGCCCTTCGTCGCGGCCAGCGCATCCTTGCGGCAGATGACGAAACCGAGACCGGGAATCCCCTCGATGCATTTGTTCGACGAGGCCGCGATCGCATCGGCATGGATCGCATTCGCATCGAGCGGCAACGCCCCGAAGGCCGACATGGAATCGATCAGATAGCCCTTGCCGTATTTTGCCGCGAGCGCGCCGATCGCCTCGATCGGGTTGAGAATCCCCGAAGTCGTTTCACAATGGATGGTAAAAACGTGAGTGATCGACGGCGTGGTGACGAGCAGAGTCTCGACTTCGGCAAGATCCGGCGGTGTGTCCTCCGGGGTTTCGTGAACGATGGCACGGCGTCCGGCAATGTCGAGAATCGTTTTCGCGCGCTTGCCATAGGCGCCGTTGATCAGAACCAGAACCTCACCCTTCAGCGGAACGAAGGTGGTCAGCATCGCCTCTACGGCGAAGGTGCCCGATCCCTGCATGGGAACGGTCACATGCGTGGCAGCCGCGTTGACCACCGAGGGCAGACGCTCCATCACGTCGCGGTTGATCTGCACGAAGGCCGCATCGCGCGACCCCCAGTCATGTACCATGACCTCCTTGACCGTGCGGGACGTGGTCAGCGGGCCCGGGGTGAGAAGCAGGGGATCGCCTGTCTCCGAGACGGCTTTCCTGGGGATGGTTGTTGTTGGCATCTGGGACTTTCCTGGCTGTATGTCCCGGAGGCTAGCGAAACCGGATTATCGGTTCTAATGGTATATCTCAATATGGCTTATCGACTGTATCAATAGATACAGCAAAACGCATCCCGAGGGTGTGTGTCCAATGAGCGTTTACACGTTGTTGCGCGCGTTTCATCTGGTTGCCGAGGCAGGCAGCTTTTCCGCAGCCGCACGCACCAGCGGCGTCGGCCAGCCCACGCTTTCGGCTCAGGTGAAGGAACTGGAAGCAACCTACGGCGTCGCCCTGTTCGACCGCCAGGGTCGCCACGTCGCAGTCACCCCGCTCGGCCAGAGTCTTCATGTGGCAACGACGCGCCTGTTCGCCGCGGAGGATGAAGCTCGCGCCCTGCTCGCCGGCTCGGCGACCCTGCTGCGCGGGCATCTGCGCATCGCCGCCGACAGCGCCTCCCACGTCCTGCCGATCCTCGCGACCATGAAGGCGCGGCATGTCGGCCTCACCTTCGCGCTTTCGATCGGCAACTCATCCGATGTGCTGGACCGCGTGCTGGACCATCACGCCGATGTCGCCGTCACCGCAAGGCGGGTTTCCGACCCGAGACTGCACTCACGGCTGCTCGAACAGGATCGGCTGGTCCTGTTCGTGAACACCGATCATGAACTGGCCGGGAAAGCCAGCATTCCGATCGCCGCGCTGGCGGAGCATGACCTCGTGCTCCGCGAACGCGGTTCGATCACGCGGGAGGTATTCGAGACGCGTCTTGCCGAGGCCGGCATTTCACCGCGCACCCTGCTCGAGGTGCAGACCCGCGAAGCCGTCGCCGAAGCGGTGCTGGCCGGATTCGGTGTCGGCGTCAGTTTCGATGCGGAACTGCCCGACCATCCCAGACTCAAACGGGTTCTGGTCGCCGACGCCAATCTCGATGTCGCGGAATACGTGGTCTGCCTTGAGGAACGCCGCCGGCTTCCGCTGGTTCGCGCCTTTCTTGCCGCCGGACGACCGCCGATCCCGCCCGGCTGAAAGTCAGTCGGCCGACCGATCCTGCGGCGCAAGCAGTTGCGCCAGTGCGATGGAGGCGAGCCGTGCCTCGATCGGGTCGGCGCGCGAGGTCAGAACGATCGGCACCGAGGCCCCGAGCACGACACCGATCGGCGTCGCGTGCTGAAGATGCACCAGCGCCTTGAACAGGGCATTGCCGGTCTCGATGTTCGGCACGACGAGAATATCCGCCCGCCCGGCGACCGGATCGGCGCCAAGGCCTTTCAGCGCCGCCGCCTCCATCGACAGGGCGACATCGAGCGCCAACGGCCCGGCAATACTGCATCCGGCCGATTCCGCCTCGTCGCGGAACGTGGCGACGAATGCGCTGGCGGCCATCGAGGATGGCATCGATGCATTCACCGTCTCGCTCGCTGACAGCATGGCAATGCGCGGGTGAGGAATGCGAAGGATTTTCGCGACCTCTATGGCATGGCGAACGATATGCCCCATGGTGACCGGATCGGGCGCGACATTCAGCGCGGCGTCGGTAATCAGAAGATCGCGCGGAGCGCCGGGCCAGCGCATGGCGAACACATGGCTGAGCCGGCCGCCGGAGCGGCGCAGGCCGGCTGCGCGGTCGAGCACCGCGCGCATCAGGACATCGGTGTGCAGATGTCCCTTCATCAGCAGATTCGCCTCGCCCGAAGCGACCAGGCCGACAGCGGCACGCGCGGCATCCTCCTCGGTCGCGGCAGGAACGATGCGGAACGACAGTGCCGCATCCTGCCCGCGCGAGGCTGTCTCGATCGTTTCGGGGTCGCCGACGAGGATCGGCTCGACCAGCCCGAACGACGCCGCCCAGAACACGCTTTGCAGCACATGGGCCGCCCCTGCCGCCGCCACCGCCATCACCGCCGGACCGTGCTGGCGCGCGCGGAGCAGAAGTTCCGGCGGACAGAGATAACTACCGGCGTTCATCGCATGAGAGTTGATTTCGCGCGCCTGGGCCTCGGTCGCCATGGTCAGTCTCCCGGGTTCATCATCGCTCGGTGAGAGCGAAACTCTCGGTGATTGCCCGCGCCGCCGCCTGCAAGGCCACGCGATGGCGATAGGCATCCGAAATCGGCATTCGCGCCGCCGGGGCCTGGATGGCGATTCCGGCGGAAATCTCCTGCCGTGCATTGAAAATCGGCGCGGCGAGGCAGACCACACCCGCGATGTATTCCTCGCGATCCACCGCAAGCCTCTCGCGCCGCACTTCGTCGAGTTCGGTTTCCAGCGCCGTCATCGTGGTGATGGTGGTCTGGGTGAACGGCTGAAGTTCGAGCTGGTCCAGCAGCAACGCGCGCTTCGAATCCGGCAG
>DASVGZ010000263.1:0-3599 GCA_036379275.1 Acidiphilium sp.
TTTACCGAAGGTACGCGGATCGCAACGCCGCATGGCGAGATCGCAATCGGGGATCTCGATGTCGGCGACGCCGTGTGCACTGCATCAGGTGAGGAGAAAAAGATCATCTGGATCGGCCGACGCCGGCTCGATTTTTCGAAACACCCAGACCCCGGTCGGGCCAGACCGATTCGCATCGTGGCGGGAGCTCTCGCGAAAGATGTGCCCGTGCGCGACCTTCTCGTCTCGCCGGATCACGCGCTGCTGATCGACGGGGTTCTGGTCCAGGCCAAGGACATCGTGGACGGTGTGCTGATCGCACAGGAGGATGCCTGTGCCGGCATCACCTATTACCATGTCGAACTCGAACGCCACGATATCCTGCTCGCCGAAGGCACGCCGGCCGAAAGTTTTCTCGATACCGGCCATCGCGGTTTGTTCGCAAATTCGGACGACCCGGTCACCCTGCACCCCGACCTGATGCAGGGTCTGCGCGAAACCACGGGCTGCGCCGAACTGGTCACCGGCGGCGCGACTCTGACCGCGATCCGCTCGCGCCTTGCCGCGCGCAAGGCCGAACTCGGTTATGAAATCGTCGAAGCCACGCCCTGGCTGCGCGCCGGGCAGACCATTCTGGCCCCGGCGGAGCGAAAAACCGGCACGCTGCGCTTCACCCTGCCGCGCCCGATGAAAAGCGCCGATCTGGTCACTGGCAGTTTTTCTCCGATTGAGACCGAACCCGGATCGTCCGACCGGCGGCGCCTCGGCATCGCACTCACCGGCATCGCGCTGGATGGCAAACCGGTTCCCGTCGAACGGGCGATCGCGCAGGGACAGCGGCATCCCCGCGCCGCCGCGGACGGCGCTGCGGTGTGGACACGCGGCGATGTCCGGCTCGATTTCCCCCGTGCCGGACGGGAGGTGGTGCTGACCTACGCCGCGATCGCGCGACGCTGGCAGGATCGCGGGAAAACCGCCACGCGCAGACGGCGGACCTGATCCTGCCGATTTCTCCGGGATCGGCATTTCGCCGTCTGGTTTCAACCGGGACGAGTCGCTATAATGAAGGGGTGCAGCCGTTTTCGCGCCACGCAGACGGCTGCCGGTAACTTCCGGCGCTCCGGTTTCCGGCCGTGGCGTCGCCAAACGCAACCATCGTTCCCCGGCCTTTTCCGGCGACGACAAGAACATAAGGATTTCCGCCGTGGCCACCGAAAAATCGCAGAACGTGCAGGACGTTTTTCTCAATCACGTCCGCAAGAGCAAAACCCCGGTGACGGTGTTCCTGGTGAACGGCGTCAAATTACAGGGCGTCATTACCTGGTTCGACAATTTCTCCGTGCTGCTCCGGCGCGACGGGCATACCCAGCTCGTCTACAAGCACGCGATCTCGACCGTGATGCCGGGCGCGCCGATCCAGTTGTTCGACGCAAGCAAGGTCGAGGCCGGCGCTTCGACGGCACAGGGCGCCGCCAGCACGCTGAGCCTTGCGCGCGGCGACGCGGATCGCGACGATGAGTGACCTGGCTCGATGACGCCGACCGAGGCGGCGCCCCAGCGCGCTGCCATCCTGCTTCCCTGGGAACATGGACCGCGGCAGGACCGGTTGCGCGAGGCCGAGGCACGCCTCGCCGAGGCAATCGGGCTTGCCGCCTCGATCGGGCTGATCATCGCGCATCAGGATATTCTGCAGATCCGCGCCCGGCGCCCCGCCACGTTGTTCGGCGAAGGTCAGGTCGCGCGGATCGGCGCGGCCATCGCCGAGGCTGAGGTTGCGGTCGCGGTGGTCGATTCCACCCTGACCCCGGTGCAGCAACGCAACCTCGAACGCGCCTGGAACTGCAAGGTGATCGACCGCACCGGCCTCATTCTCGATATTTTCGGCGAACGCGCCCGCACCTCGGAGGGCGTTCTCCAGGTCGAACTCGCGCATCTCGCCTATCAGCGTTCGCGACTGGTCCGGTCCTGGACCCACCTCGAGCGCCAGCGCGGCGGTTTCGGCTTTCTCGGCGGCCCCGGCGAAACCCAGATCGAGGCGGATCGCCGGCTGATTACCGACCGGATCGTCCGGCTGAAGCGCGATCTCGACGATGTTCGCCGCACCCGCGCCCTGCACCGCGCGGCGCGCAACCGGGTGCCCTATCCGGTGGTCGCTCTGGTCGGCTACACCAATGCCGGCAAGTCCACCCTGTTCAACGCGCTGACCGGCGCTGACGTTCAGGCCGAGGACCAGTTGTTCGCGACCCTCGACCCGACCATGCGGCTGATCGTCCTGCCCTCGGGCCGGCAGGCGATCCTGTCCGACACGGTGGGGTTCATCTCCGACCTGCCGACCGAACTGGTCGCAGCCTTCCGCGCGACGCTCGAAGAAGTCGCCGCTGCGGATGTCATTCTTCATGTCCGCGATGCCGCGCACCCCGACAGTGCGGCCCAGCGTGCCGATGTGATCGCCGTGCTCGACGGCATGGCGTCTTCCGGGATGCTCGATGCCGGATGGCAGAAGGAGAGTTTCGAGGTTCTGAACAAGATCGACCTTCTGCCGCCCGATCATCGAGATCTGCCCGATGCCGGTGCGGTCGCGGTTTCCGCGCTGACCGGGGAAAATCTGCCGGCCTTGCGCGCGGCGATCGATGCACGGCTGGCAAGCTCGATGCACCTGATGACCTACGACATCCCCGCAGCCGATGGTGCGGCTCTTGCCTGGCTGTATCGCCATGGCGAGGTTACCGCGCGCGCCGACGATGGCGAGCGGATCACCGTTTCGGTCCGGCTGCGCCCCGAGGATCGCGCCCGGTTCGAGAGCGATGTCGCCCCGGCAAACCCGGTTTCCGCATCGTGAGTCTCGGTACCGGCGATATCCGCGCGATTGCGTCGCTGATGCGCGCGGTCGCAGGGGCCGAGATCATGCCGCGTTTCGGCCGGATCGGCCCCGCCGATCAGCGCACCAAGTCCGGTCCGCTCGATCCGGTGACGGTCGCTGACGAGGCTGCTGAACATGCGCTGATCGAAGGGTTGGCGAGGCTGTTTCCGGGGGCGGCCATTATCGGCGAGGAATCGGTCTCCGCCGATCCCGCGTTGATCGGCCGCCTCGCGGAGCAAAAGCCGGTTTTCGTGATCGACCCGATCGACGGCACCCAGAATTACGCCGCCGGTCTGCCGCTGTTCGGCGTGATGATCGCCTTGGTCGAGAACGGCGAGATCACCGCCGGGCTGATCCATGATCCGCTGCGCGACGACACGGCATACGCCCGCGCGGGATACGGCGCGTTCCTTCTGCGCGCGGATGGCAGCGAAGAGGCGCTTCATGTCGCCGATGCGGTGCCGCTGGAGCGGATGATCGCCTCGGTTTCCTGGCAATACATGAAGGAACCGGCCCGCTCGCGGGTGCTGAACAACCTGCTCTGCCTCGGTCAGGTGCCTAATCTGCGTTGCGCCGCTGCGACCTATCGCGCCATCGCCATGGGCCATATCCATGCCACGCTGTTGCACCGCACCCTGCCCTGGGACCACGCGCCCGGCGTGCTGATCGTCTCCGAGGCCGGCGGTTATGTCCGCAAGCCGGATGGCGGTGTCTGGCATCCGTCCGAACTCGAAAGCGGCCTTCTGGCCGCATCGGATGA
>DASVGZ010000264.1:0-6550 GCA_036379275.1 Acidiphilium sp.
ATCCTGACCGGCACCGCGAGCGCCGCCGGATCGAGGCCGAACTCCGCCGACTGGGTGCCATCGGGAATGCAGGCATCGGCCAGCGCCCGCCAGAATTCGACACGACCAGCGTCGGCGATGACATCGAGCACCGCGCGCAGCAGCGCCGGCGTCACCCATGAGCGATCGGCGAACAGCCGTTCCAGCCATGGGCGCAGGCTTGCCTCGCTCCGCGCCCGCAGTACGCCCGCGATAAACCCGGCGTCGATTTCCGGACCGAGCCCGGCCGGAGCGATCAGCAGAAGCGAGCGTAATTCAATCCCGCCCTCAGCCGCGATCCGTCCGGCGATTCCGCCACCGAGCGAATGCCCGACCAGATGCACCGGCCCGGGTGCGATCTCCCGCATCGTCGCGCGCACCGCATCGGCGATTTCAGCGATCTCCGGCGTCCCTCCCGGGGCCGAACCGCCATGACCCGGCAGGTCGATGCCATGGAGCGGCCGCACCGCGCCGAGATGCCGCCAGAGCGGTCGCCACGACGCCGACTCGCCGGCGAAACCGTGCAGAAAAACCACCGGAACGCCATCCCCGCCGCCGCCATGCAGCACGTTCAGGGTTTTGCTCCCCGCGCGGATCGCGGGCGCGGCCGGCACATCGCCCCCCACCACCCGGCCACGCGGACCGGAACCGGCAATCTCCTCGAGCGCGATTCCCCGGTCGCGCGCGAGCCGTCGCGCCAGCGGCGTCGCACGCACCTCCGCCACCGGAGCAGGCATCCCGACCGTCTCCGGCAGCATCTCATCCGGCGCGAGCACATAGCCGACCACGCTGCCAACCCCGATATCCCGTTCTCCGGCTTCGGTCAGAATCCGTAGCACGCCGTCACCTGGAGCCTCGATCTCCATCGTCGCCTTGTCGGTCTCGATCTCGAACAGCGGATCGCCGGCGCGCACCGTATCGCCATCCCTGGCCAGCCATGCGCCGATCCGCCCGGTCGCCATGTCCATATCCACTCGCGGCAGAATGACCCGGTGCGCCATCACTCCCCCCGTTCGATCAGCGCCGAAGCCGCCGCCACGATGTCGTCCACCTGCGGCACCGCCGCGCGCTCCAGCACGGGATTGTAGGGGATCGGGCATTCCGCTCCGCCGAGCCGGCGGATCGGCGCATCCAGCCGGTCGAAGGCCTCACTTTCGGCGATCAGCGCGGCGATCTCGGCACCGATGCCGAAACTCTTCACCGCCTCGTGTACCACGAGCAACCGCGTCGTCCTCGCGACGCTCGCGATCAGGGTTTCCCCGTCCAGAGGGCGCAGCGAACGCAGGTCGATCACCTCCGCCTCATGGCCGGATTCGGCAAGCACTCCGGCCGCCTCCAGCGCGCGCTGGACCATGATCCCGGTCGCGACGATGGTGATGTCCCGCCCCGGCCGGCGCAGCGCCGCCTTGCCGATCGGCACCCGGTACGGCGCCTCAGGCACATATCCCTTCGCCTTGTAGAGCAGCTTGTGTTCGAAAATCAGCACCGGGTTCGGATCGTCGAGGGCGGCGAGCAACAGTCCCTTGGCGTCATGGGGCGTCGCCGGCTGCACCACTTTCAGGCCGGGAACATGGGCGAACCACGCCTCCAGGCTCTGGCTGTGCTGCGCCGCCGCCCCGGTGCCCGAGCCCGAGGGCAGGCGAATCACCAGCGGCACCCGCGCCCTTCCGCCGAGCATATAGGAAATCTTCGCCGCCTGATTGACGATCGGCTCCATCGCCAGCGTGGCGAAATCGGAAAACTGGAATTCGAGAATCGGCCGTCCGCCCGCGAGCGCCGCCCCCACCGCGATGCCGGCCGCACCGAGCTCGGCGATCGGCGTGTCGATCACCCGGGCCTCACCGAACTCGTGGACGAGATCGCGCGTCACCTGGAACGCCCCGCCATAGACGCCGATATCCTCGCCGAGCAGGAACACCCGCTCATCCGCCGCCATCGCCTGCCGCATCGCCTCGTGCAATGCATCGGCATAGCTGATCTCGCGCACCGGGGCCGTTACCGCGTCCATCACGCCGCCTCCGGCGCTTCGGCATAAACATTGGCGGCAAGCGTCGCGGGATCGGGCGACGGCGCCGCGTCGGCGAAACCGATTGCAGCCTCGATCTCCGCCACCGCCGCCGCGCGCAGCGCATCGATCCGCTCCGCATCGAGCAACCCTTCATCGAGACAGTGCCGCTCGAACCGTGCGATCGGATCGCGCGACTTCCACAAATCAATCTCCTCGCGGGTGCGGTAGCGGTTGCGGTCGCTGCGCGAATGGCCGCGGATCCGATAGGTCTCGGCCTCGATCAGGCTCGGTCCCGCACCCGCGCGGGCGCGGGCGAAGGCGGTGAACGCCGCCGCACGCACCGCACGGACATCGTTGCCGTCCACCCGCGCCGAGGCCATGCCATAGGCCGCGGCCCGGCCGGCGACATCGGGCACCGCCATCGAGCGCTCGGTCGAGACCGACATGCCGTATTTGTTATTTTCGCAGACGAACACCACCGGCAGCTTCCAGAGCGCCGCCATGTTCAGCGCCTCATGAAACACACCTTCGTTGGAAGCGCCGTCGCCAAAGAAACAGACCACCAGATCGTCGCGCTTCTGCTGCCGCAGCGCCAGCGCCGCCCCGGTCGCGATCGCGATGCCGCCGCCGACGATACCATTCGCGCCAAGATTGCCCGAGCCAATATCGGCGATGTGCATCGACCCGCCGCGTCCCCGGCAATATCCCGCCTCCTTGCCGGACAATTCTGCGAACATCAGCGCAACATCGGCGCCCTTGGCAATGCAGTGGCCGTGGCCGCGATGGGTCGAGGTGATCAGATCGGTCGGCCGGAGACCGAGACAGATACCGACCGCCGTCGCTTCCTGACCGATCGAGAGATGCATGGTGCCATGGATCGTCCCGCGCATATAGGCAGCCTCGGCCGCTTCCTCGAAACCGCGGATCAGCAGCATCAGCCGCAACGCGGTTCCGGCTTCGTCCGCACTCGGCGCGGGCGGCGCATCGCTGATCGGCAGGTCCATGTCTCATCCTCCATCCGGGCGGGAATGAGCGACCCTGGACCTGACAAATTCTTTTGTCAATCTACAAATACATTTGTCATTTTTCTGTCTGAAGCAATCCCTCGGCGGCGGTTTCGTCGGTGATCAGAACCCGTGGCGCGAGCAGACGGATCGCGGCACGCAGCGCCGGCACCTTGGCCCAGCCGCCTGAGACCAGAACGAGTTCCGGCGTTCCACGCAGGCAAGCGGGATCGACGGCGAGCACCCGCCGGTTCACCGGATGGTCGATCACCCGCCCCTTCGCATCCACGAACTGGCAGAGCACATCCGCCACCGCTCCGGCCCGCACAACATCGGCCAGTTCATCGCGCGTGATGAGGCCGTGGCGCATCAGGGTCGAGCCAGGCGCGATCTCGCCGGCGCTGACAAGTGCCATGTCGAGTCGCCGCGCGCGCGTCAGCACCTCGGCGATCCCAGGCTGACGGCGCAACGCCTCGCAAGACGTGGCGTCGGACAGGAACACGGGTGCCGTGAGCAGGAAACTCTCCGCCCCCACCAGATCGGCGAAGCGCCAGGCGAATTCCGCCGGATTGACGCCGCTCGCCCTTGTCAGTCCGCCGAGCAGGGAAACCGCCGTCAACCCCGGAATGCCGCGCGCGATGACATGGGTCAGGCTCGATTGCAGGGTCGCGCCCCAGCCGAGACCGATGGTCATGCCCTCGCGCAGGGTTTCCGATACATGGGCGCCAAGCGCCGCGCCGAGCAGCGGGGTAAGTTGCGCCGGATCGCCCGGAGCCGGGATCACCGTGCAGCGCCCGATCCCGAAAACCGCCTCCAGCCGGCGTTCAAGCGCGACACAGGCAGTCAGCTTCGTGGTCACCCGGATTTGCACGGTGCCGTCCTGACGCGCGCCGGCGAGGATTTTCAGCACACGCTGCCGGGTCAGCCCGAGCCGGGACGCGACCGCATCCTGGGTCAGCCCTTCCATGAAATACAGCCAGGCAACCCTTGTCTTCAGTTCGACGGCATCGGCGTCGGCGGGACGATCGGACAAAAGCGCCTCCTCGCGGCAGAATGTCGTCTCCGCTTCTGCGTCATCGTCCCGCAAGCCGCAAGCCGCAAGCCGATTATCCGGTGAGTGCTGCCGCGATTGCATCCAGTGCCGCATCCTTGCCGATACCGGTCAGGAACGGCAGTCCCTTGATCACCGGCTTGCCAAGCCCGTCCGGCACCGGTGTGGTCGAGACCACAAGGTCGGCGTCGGCAATCAGCGAGGGCAGTTCGGTTGCCTTGCATTGACGTAGTGTCACTGGAATCCCGCGTACCTGCATTGCCTCCTCGATCGCGGCAGCGACCACAGTCGATGTCGCGACGGCAGTACCGCAGGCGACAAGGACGGTTTTGCGTTTCATGAAGTTCCTCCCTGGATTTCCGACGTCAACATCTCGCCGCTCAAGGCCGCGCGCAAGCCTGCCTGGTCTGAAACCGCGGCAATCCGGCCGAGCCGGCCGGCATCCTGAATCAATGCACAGACCGAACGCAGGGTCGCGAGCTGACGAATCTTGTCGGTGAGCGCGAGCAGGAAAACGACCCGCACCGGCAGCTTCTCATCCGGATCGTCCATACTGGCGAAATCGACCGGCACAGCCAGGGTCGCCACCGCCACGGCTGGCGCGATCACATGCTCGGGATCGGTGTGCGGAATCGCGACGTTGATTGCGCCAAGCGGCAGCCCGGTCGGCATCGCCGCCTCGCGCGCGATCACCGCTCTGGCATAGTCCGGCCTGACCCTGCCGAGCCATTCGAGCCGGGCGGCGAGTTGGCGGATCGCATCAGCCGCATCATACGCATTGAGACCGGGGCACAAAGCCGCATCATCGAGCAGATCGGCAAGCCTGTCCTCCCGGCTCACTCCGCCGCTCCGGTCTCGCCCGCGACCAGTTCCGGCGCCTCGATGATCTCCGCTCCGGCCGCGCGCTCCCAGGCCGCACGATTGCGCCGGAACATCCAGAAGCTTCCCGCGATCATGGCCAGCACCAGAGCAAGGCCCGCCATGCCGAGTCGACGACCAAGCTCGATCACCAGCCAGGGAACCCAGAGAAATCCGTCGACGATCGAGGTAATCATCGAGGCATGTTTCGGAATCGCGAAATGAGCAGCCCGCGCGGCATCGGTGAATAACGGTGCGAGCGCACCGGCGATGTAAAAGCCGAAACCGAGCGTGATGATGCCGACGATCACCATGCGGAACACGTTGCCCCGGCAGATCGGCGCAGCAAGTGCAACGACGAAGGGTATTACCGCGAGATCGGCAAACAGGATTACCCGGTTACCGGGCAGGATAATCGACATCAGGATGGCGATCGGCACCAGAATCAGCGAACTGGCAATCGCCGCCGGATGGCCGATCAGAATCGCCGAATCGAGACCGACGAAAATTTCCCTGTCGCCCGAACGTTTGCGCACGAAGGACTGTGCTGCTTCGGAAACCGGAATCAACCCCTCCATCAGGATCTTCACCATGCGCGGCAGAAGCACCATCACCGCAGCAAGATCGATGCCGGTGGTCAGCACCTTCTGGGTCACAACCGCAGCCGAACCCGCGTTGTAGAAACCAACCAGCCCGAGCCCAAGGCCGATCAGCAGGCCGAGGATCATCGGCTCGCCGAACACACCGAGCCGCTTCTGGATCGAACCGGTGTCCATCTGGATGTCGCGCACCCCCGGCAGACGCTCTATTACCCAGTTCACCGCGATCGCGATCGGCAGAATTTGCGCCGAAGCGAGATGCGGCACCGAAACACCGGGTACTTCGTAGAACTCCTGTACCGCCCTGGCGCTCCAGTCGCCGAACAGAAGAGCGAGCCCGGCCATCAGCGCGGCTGCGATCAGCCCCTCGGCCAGACTGCCGGTCGCCGCGACCAGAAGCGAGCCGACGAAGGCGAAATGCCAGAAATTCCATACATCGACATTGAGGGTGCGGGTCGCGCCGATCAGCAGCAATCCGATATTGACCAGGATCGCAACCGGAATCACCCACAGCCCGACTGAGGAACCGAACGCAATCGCCGCCGCCGACGGCCAGCCGACATCGATTATATCGCGGTGCAGTCCGGTATTGGTGACGATCGCCTGCGCGACATCACTGAGACTGGTGAACATCAGCCCGATCACCAGGTTGATGCCGATGAAGGCGATGCCGATGGTGACACCAGCCCGGAACGCGCGCGCCGGCTTCGCCCCCAGCGCCAGAGCGATCACGAAGATGACGATCGGCAACAGCACTGTCGGGCCGAGCTGATCAATCACGACTTTCAAGGTCGACAAAAGATGGTCCATCCGCTCCCTCCCGCTGTTCTGATCCGACCGTTCCTTGGGCCAGACTTATTTACCAGGTTGTGAGCTAACGCGTCATTTGTAATTCAGTCAACTAAAATGTTACATTTAAAGCGCAGCCAACCCTTCCGCCGTCGCCTCGTCGGTGATCAGCACCCGGGGCGCGAGCAGGCGGATCGCCGCATACATCACCTTCAGCTTGCGC
>DASVGZ010000265.1:0-3148 GCA_036379275.1 Acidiphilium sp.
ATCTGCGGATGCTTCGCCTCGATCTCCTGAAAGATCGGCGTGAAGTCATTCGTATCGGGATTGAAGCGGATCTGGCCCAGCACCTTCACGCCCGCCTTCGGCAGACATTTCTCGAGTTCGGCATCGTAAGGCAGGGTCCAGGCCGCATCCTCGCTCATGATGACGGCGGTTTTCAGCCCATATGGCTTGACCAGAAGATCCTTCGTCTGGTCACAGGCGAGTTCCGCCATCGCATCCGAATTGATCCAGCCGTCGAACATGTATTTATTCTTGGCGTAGTCGGCATGGACCTGGGCGGAAATCTTGTTGCTCGCGGCGCCGGGCGTAATCGTCGGCACATGCAGCCGCGCCGCCCAGGGCTCGATCGCCAGCGCGATCTCGGATTCGTAAGAGACGAGCACGGCGTTGACATGATCCTGCTCCACCGCGCGCTGATAGGCCCGCACCGCATCGGATGCGGATGAGTGATCGTCATAGACAAAAAGCTTGATCGTTCGCCCGCTGATCCCGCCGGCGGCGTTGATCTCGTCGGCGGCGAGTTGCGCCGCCTTGGTCAGCGAGGCCCCGGAAACCGCCGACTCCTCACCGATCACGCCGATTTTGAGCGGCGGCAGCGCCGCCCTTGCAGCCGCCATGCCGATCCCGCCGGCCAGCACGGCCGCCGCCGCCAGCAGGGCAGCACGCCCGGCCCCGAATCCCGACCTGTTTCGTTCCATCAGCCGTCTCCCCCATTTTTCCTTGCACAGCGGTTAGTCTGCCGAACGGCCCGATGCTCCAGGTCGCCGGGCCGCCGACCTCATCGAGAATTCCGGGATCAGTTCTGCCCGGTTGGTGCCGGCATTTTCAGGAAAGCCGGAAAAACCAGCTTCGCCTTGCAGATCGACCGCGGCCAGACGCAAACCGGCTTGCCGTCCTGCCACTGGAGCGCGATCCCGGTGACGTATTCCGGCCCGACCTTGATCGCATGGGTGAACGGGCTGTCCTTGCCGTAGAATTCGACCCGGCCGAGCGTGCCGATATAGTCTGTCTTCTCCAGCGCCGCGACCATCTTGTCCGGATTGGTCGAACCCGCCCGCTTCACCGCGTCGGCAATGATATAAACGTCGTCATAGGTCGAATACCCGTCATAGGACGGCGTCACGCCGTAGCGTTTGGTGTAGGCCTCGGTGAACGGAATCGTCTTTGGTGTCAGCGCGACACCCGGCGCCGCCGCCGTCTGGGTGATCACGCCCTCGGCCGCGCCATGAGTGTCGGCCCAGAACGAGCTGGTCGAAGCCTGCGAACTGACGCCGATCATCGGCAGCGGCACCTGCTGGGCGGTCCACTGAACCGTCGGCTGCACACCGACATGGCTGATCCCGGTCACGATCATCTGCGCATGGGTCGCTTCCAGCTTCTGGAAGATCGGCGTGAAATCCGTCGTGTCCGGATTGAAGCGCAGATGGTCGAGCACCTTCACGCCCACCTTCGGCAGGCAGTTCAGATATTCCTTGTCGAGCGGCTGGGTCCAGGCGGCGTCCTCGCTCATCACCACGGCGGTCTTCAGCCCGTACGGCTTGACCAGAAGATCCCGGACCTGATCGCAGACCACATCGGCGAGGGCGCTGGAATTGATCCAGCCATGGAACATGTACTTGTATTTGGCGTAGTCAGCATGAACCTGCTCGGAAATCTTGGTGCTCGCGGCCCCCGGCGTGATCGTCGGCATGTGCAGCCGCGCCGCCCAGGGCTCGACCGCCAGCGCAACCTCCGAGATATAAGACACGATCACCGCATTCACATGATCCTGCTGCACCGCACGCTGATAGGCGCGCACCGCATCCGCCGCCGAGGAATGGTCATCGTAGGTGAACAACTGGATCTTGCGCCCGCCGATGCCGCCTTTGGCATTGATCTCGTCGGCGGCCAGTTGCGCCGCCTTGGTGATGGACGCCCCGGCGACCGAGGATTCCTCGCCGATCACACCGATTTTCAGCGGCGGCAGCGCCGCCCTTGCGGCAACCATGCCGATCCCGCCGGCCAGAACGGCCGCCGCCGCCAGCAGCGCGCCCCGCCCGACCCCGAATCCGGATTTGTTTCGCTTCATGATCCATCCCCCTGTTAGATGAAGTTTTACCCTTGATTATTCGCCAGATTTGCGGGGGAACGCCATCCTGTCAACCGTGAATCTCACCATTCACCCGCCTTGAGCCGTTCTCCCGCCTTTTCATTCCGCCCTGTCAGGATTAGGTTCGATTCGACAATGTGACCAACAGGGGGAAAACGATGCGGGCGATCCGGATTCTGGCCGTGCTGGCGATGATGGGGGCGATGGCTGTTGGCAGCGCGAAGGCCGCTCCGCCCGCGCCCGACACTTCGGTGCTCTCGCAAATCCTCGCGCGCGGAACCCTTCGCGTCGGCATGACCGGCGACTATCGCCCCTTCGACATTCTGGACGCGAAGACCGGCCAGTTCAGCGGCATCGACGTGGTCATGGCAAACCGCCTCGCCAGGGCTCTCGGCGTCAAGCTCGACATCGTCAAAACCACCTGGCCGACCCTGATGCAGGGCTTGCTCACGCATAAATACGACATCGCGATGGGCGGCATCACCATCACCCTGCCCCGGCTGAAGACCGCGTTCTTCTCGACGCCGGTCATGCGCGCGGGCAAAATCCCGTTCACCCTCTGCAAAAACGTGAACAAATATCAGACCATCGCCGAAATCGACCGGCCCGACGTGAAAGTTATCGTCAATCCGGGCGGTACCAACGCGGCGTTCGACAAGGCTCATCTGCCCCACGCGCAGATTGTCGTGATCAAGGACAACACAAAAACCTTCGGCGAAATTCTCGATGGCAAGGTCGACCTGATGATCACCGACAATGTCGAGGCCCGGCTGCAGCACACGCTGCATCCCGCGCTCTGCCCGGTCCATCCGGATCAGCCGTTCACCTTCTCGCAGCTCGGCTACATGATGCCGCAGGACCCGGCGCTGCAATCCTTCGTCGATTACTGGCTCCGGATCGAACGGCACGACGGCACCTACAAGCACCTTCTGAAAGCCAGTCTCGACGCGACTTCCAGCCAGCCAGGTTAACCCGGCGCGCACCGGCCCCGGCGGGCGTTACCCCAGAGAGCGTTGACGGATAGTTATCGCTTCAGCGCGA
>DASVGZ010000266.1:0-4988 GCA_036379275.1 Acidiphilium sp.
ACGCGATGCCGGGCGTGCGGGCGGCGCTCGCCGATCATCCCTGGGTGGAGGTCGCGGCGGACCCGGCACTCGCGCCGGATGATTGCGTGATCGCCTCGGAGGCCGGCACGGTTCAGGCCGGCCTTACCCGGCAGATCGACGCCATCCGTTCGGCTCTCGCCGCGGCGGCCTCGGGCGAGGCGGCATGAACACGGTCAGCCCCGATCTCGGCGCGCGGATCGCAGCCCTGACGACGGCGGTCCACACCGCCGCGCCGCGCCCGGTGATCGGGCGGATCGAGCGGATCTCCGGCAATCTGGTCGAGGCGCGGCTCGGCGGGGTGAAAATCGGCGATCTCTGCCGGCTCGACGACCCGTCCGGCATCGTTCTGGACGCCGAAGTGGTCGGCCTGAACGGCGTCATTGCCCAGCTCGCGCCGCTCGGCGAGGTTGCCGGCCTGTCCACCGACGCTCTGGTGCGCCCCGTCGGCGAGCGGTTTTCCGTGCCGGTGTCGCCGGCGGTGCTCGGCCGGGTGCTGGACGGATTCGGTCGGCCGCTCGACGGCTTCGCGCCGGTGCGCGGCACCGCGATGCCACTCGACGCGCCACCGCCGCCGGCGATGAGCCGCCGTCTGATCGAACGGCCTTTGCCGGTCAATGTCCGCGCGATCGACGCGCTGCTGACTTGCGCCGAGGGCCAGCGGATCGGCATTTTCGGCGGCGCCGGCGCCGGCAAATCGACCCTGATGACCCAGATCGTGCGCAATGCCACGGCGGATGCGGTGGTGGTCGGGCTGATCGGCGAGCGCGGCCGCGAAGTGCGCGAGTTCACCGAGCGCGTGCTCGACGAGGCAGGGCGCAAACGCAGTGTGATCGTCGCCGCCACCTCGGACCGGCCCGCGCTCGAACGCCTGAAGGCGGCACAGACGGCGACCGCCATCGCCGAATGGTTCCGCGATCAGGGCAAATCCGTGGTTCTGGTGATCGACAGCCTGACCCGGCTCGCCCGCGCCCTGCGGGAAATCGGCCTCGCCGCCGGCGAGCCGCCGACCCGGCGCGGCTTTCCGCCCTCGGTGTTCGCCACGCTGCCGCGCCTTCTGGAACGCGCGGGACCGGCCGAGACCGGAACCATCACCGGCTTCTATACCGTTCTGGTCGAAGGGGAGCTGGATACCGACCCGGTGGCCGACGACGTGAAGGCGATCGTCGACGGGCATATCGTCCTGTCCCGTGCGCTGGCGGCATCCGACCACTATCCGGCGATCGACATTCTGGCGAGCCAGAGCCGGCTGATGCGTGCGGTGGCGGCGCCGGAGCACCGCGCCGGAGCCTCGAAACTGCGTGCGCTGCTGCAACGGCATTCGGAAATCGAGCTTCTGGTCCGGGTCGGCGAATACCGCGCCGGGGAAGACAGCCTCGCCGACGAGGCGCTGGCGAAGATGCCGGCGATCAAATCCTTCCTTCGCCAGGGTGAAACCGAGGTCGCGGCATGGGGCGAAACCCTGGGCAGACTCGGGGAACTGGCGGCATGAAGCCCGAACTCGCCGATATCCGGGCCCTGCGGGTGCGGCGCGAGCAGCGTGCCGCCGGCATTCTCGCGAAACGCCGCGCCGAAGCCGCCGAAGCCGGAGCCGCGCTGCGACAATCCGTGTCGCGGGAGGCTGCGTTCAGAAACGAGTCCATCGCGCGACGGGCAAGCGCCCATGCCGGTCTGATCGCGAACCGGGCCACCGGGCTCAGCCTTCAGGGGCTGATCGCCCTGTTTCTGGAGGACGATGCGAATCTCACGCTGTTCGCCAACAAAACCGGCGCGGCGAGAGCCACGAACCAGGCGGCTGAGGCCGATGCCGCGCGGGCAGCAACGGCTCACCGCGCCACCAACCGGGCGGTCGAGGCGACCGACCGGCTGATCGAGCGCGAACGGGATGCCGCGCGTGCGGCCGAGGACATCGCCGAAGCCGAAATTCTCGACGAGGCCGCGTCCCGGCGGTCGCGGAGAGACCGGTGATGGACGGCGAATTCCCGATCCGGCACGCGCGGCCGCTGACCCTGCGCGCGATCGCGCCCGATGAGGCGGCGCTTTACGGCCATGTCGGGCGCCGCGGGCGGATCGGCGCGATCACCTTCGATATCGTCGCGCCGCCGCCCATGATTACCGATGCCTGGCTCTGCACCGGAAGGATCGGGCCGGGAAGCGCGGACGGATTCCGGTTCTGGCTTCCGGCCGGCCTCGCCACCGCCCTGCTCGCCGGTTGCGGCGTGACCGATGCACTCGATGCGGTTTCGGAAGCGATGCGGCCCCTGCTGATCGAGGCGGCGTGCGAGAAACTCGGTGAACTCACGAACGATGCAGGCATCGCACGGGAAATTGCAATCGAGCGGATCGACCGCGAAGTGCCCGGTTCCGATGGTGCCTGCCTCGGCATCGCGGTTGGAATCGGCGGGACGACCCATCTCTGCCGGCTCGCGGCCGATGGTACGGAGGCCGGGTTCGGCCGCCTGCTCGCGCTGGCCGCGCGGCCGCGCCGGACGATTGCCGGGCTTGCCGTCGAAATCGCGCTGGAATGGGGTCGGATCAAGCTCGATCTCGCACTGTTCCGACAGGCGGAGCAGGGCGATGTGATTGTCACACCCGGCCGCACCGTCGCCATCCAGACAATCGAGGCGGTCGTGCCGGGATTCCGGCGCTGGACGCTCAAACGCCGCCCGACACTGAATTCTCGACCGGACTGGGAGATTCGTCACGACATGAATTCCGACCCGCCTGCCCGCCCGGACCGGGCGGACACTCCACTCGCCGCGATGCCGGTCGAGCTTCGGTTCGAACTGGGCCGGGTCAGCCGCCCGCTCAGGGAAATCGAAACCTGGCAGCCCGGACAACTGGTCCAGTTGCCGGAACTCGACGGCGCGACCGCAACGATCGTCACGATCGTCGCCAACGGCGCGCGCATCGGTCTCGGCGAGATCGTCATGGTCGGTGAGGATGTCGGCATCCAGATCCGCTGGATCAATCGCGATGACATCGCAGGCGTCTGACCTTCTGCCGATCATCTTCGGGGTCGCGGCGATCGGGCTGATCCCGTTCGCTGTGATCACCATGACCTCGTTCCTGAAAATTGCTGTTGTGATCTTCATCCTGCGCAACGCGCTCGGTCTGCAACAGACTCCGCCCAATCTGGTTCTCTATGCGATCACCCTTGTGCTCACGCTCTATGTCTCGGCCCCGGTGCTCACTGCCGGTTACCGCGCCGCCACGGTGGCCGGTGCCGGCGGCAATCTCGGCTCGTTTCCGACCCTGCTCCATATCGGCAGCGCGGCGCTGGCGCCCGAACGGGCTTTCATGATCCGCTTCGTCTCGCCGAAGGAAATCGCGTTCATGCAGGACGCGGCACAACGGCTGTGGCCGCCCGGGCAGGCTCCCGCGCTGGCGCCCCACAACATGCTGGTTCTGGTTCCGGCCTTCATGATTTCGCAACTGACCGCCGCATTCAAGACCGGGTTCCTTCTCTATCTGCCATTCATCACGATCGACCTGATCGTCTCCAACGTGCTGATGGCGATGGGCATGATCATGGTTTCGCCGCTGGTGATCTCGGTGCCGTTCAAGCTGTTCGTCTTCGTTCTGGTCGATGGCTGGTCGCTTCTGCTGCACGGCCTTCTGCTGAGTTACGGAACGCCGTGATGAACAACGCCGAGCTCATCCATTTCCTGTCGAATATGCTGGTTCTGGTACTGTATCTCTCAGCGCCGATCCTCGTCATCGGCGCGGGAGTCGGGCTCGTGGTCGGGTTGTTTCAGGCGGTCACCCAGGTTCAGGATCCGTCGCTGGCCTACTGCTTCAAGCTGATCGCGGTGATGGTCGCGCTCGCCCTGCTCGGCGGCGTGCTCGCCCGTCCGCTGGTTCATGAAACCTCGCTGATCTTCCAGCAGATCGCGATGATCCGGTGACATGGTCATGACCGGTCCTGTCAGCCATTTCATCGCCTCCGGCCAGATCACCGGACAGGCCTATGGCATCGTCCTCAGTCTCGGTCTCGGTTTCGCGCGCGCGCTCGGGATGATGGCGATTCTGCCGGTGTTCAGCCGTCTCCAGCTCGGCGGCTCGCTGCGCGCCGCCGTCGCCTTCTCGCTCGCGCTGATCGTGGCACCCGCGCTCGACGCGCACTATGGCAGGCTGCACGGAGCGGCGGATGCGGCTGTTTCGCTCTCGGCCCTGCTGTTCGCGCTCAAGGAAGGCGCGCTCGGCCTCGTGCTCGGCGTGGTCATGAGCGTGCCGTTCTGGGCGGCGGAAATGGCCGGCGAACTGATCGACATGCAGCGTGGCTCGCAGAGCGCGATCACCACCAGCAGCAGTACGGGGGAGGAGTCGGGGATGCTCGGCACCTTCATGCTGTTTCTGGTCATCGCGATCTTCATGCTGTCGGGCGGGATGAACCTTGTCCTGCGCGGGTTCGTCGCGAGCTTCGCGATCTGGCCGACCTTCGACTGGCTGCCCCGGTTCACGCCCTCGGGCGGAGTTGCGATCCTCCGGCTGCTCGATGCCGTGACCCGCGCGGGGGTGGTGATCGCCGCGCCTCTGGTGGTCGCCATGCTGGTTGCCGAAATCGGGCTCGGCTTCATCAACCGCTATGCGCCGCCGATCAACGTGTTCGATCTCGCGCTCGGCCTGAAAGGACTGATCGTCGCGGTCGGGCTCTGCGTCTACACCCTCGTTCTGGTCGGGCGGTTCCATCACATGGCCCTGGGTCTCGGTGCGATCGGCACCGAAATCGGCCATCTGGCACCGGGTTAGCCATGGCGAATTCCGGCACCGAATCACGCAACCTGCCCGCGAGCCGCAAGAAGCTCGAGGACGCGCGCAAGAAAGGTCAGGTCGCGAAAAGCCGCGACATGACCGGCGCCGTGGTGTTCACCCTCGGCAGCATCTACCTCGTGGTCGAGGCGCCGCGTTTTCTCGCCGGATTCTCGAAGCTGATTCACGCGGCGGGCGATACATCGGGGCCGTTCCCT
>DASVGZ010000267.1:0-7597 GCA_036379275.1 Acidiphilium sp.
ATTCCGGTTCGTGCAGCGCCTGTATCGCCTCGCGCGCGGTGTCGCCGCCGAGCCCGCCGGTATGAGCGCCGGAGCAGAGCCGGATGCGGCGCGCGCGCTGCGCCAGGTCACCCACCGGACCATCGAGGCGGTGACCGGAGCGATCGAGGATTTCGCCTTCAATGTCGCGGTCGCGCGGCTCTATGAACTGGCGAACGCGGCCGGCGAGGCCGAGGGCAAGCCCGAGCTGATCGCGGCACGGCGCGAGGCGGTGGCGACGCTGATCCGCCTCGCCGCGCCGATCATCCCGCACGTGGCCGAGGAAGCCTACGCCCTGCTCGCCTCCGGCGAAGGGCTGGTCGCGGATCTGCCGTGGCCGGAGGCCGATGCCGACCTCGTTCGGCGCGACCGGGTGACGCTCGCGGTGCAGGTGATGGGCAAGCTGCGCGGCACCATCGAGTTGCCGGTCGGCGCCGATGCCGACACCGCCATCGCCGCCGCGCTGGCGGACCAGAAGATCGCCCGCGTTCTGGAAGGCGCGACCATCGTCAAGCGGGTCCATGTGCCGGACCGGATCGTGAATTTTGTCGTTCGCCCGTAACCTGCCTCTGGTTAACCTGGCGGTTCTGCTCGGGCTGCTCGGCCTCGCCGGCTGCGGCTTCCATCCGTTGTACGGGTCGGTGGCAGGACAGCCGCCGGATGTCACCACCCGGATGGACCAGATCGATATCGGGCATCTTTCCAACCGCGACGGGCAGTTGATGCGCCAGGCGCTGGAGAGCAGCTTGCAGCGCGCCGGCGCACCGACCTTCTACCGGTATCATCTCGCGGTCAGCTACGGGATTTCGGTTCAGGGCATCGGGCTCCAGCCGGACAGTTCCAGCACCCGCAACCGCTACATGGCCGATGCCCGGTGGACATTGACGCCGGAAGGCAATCGCGGCGTCACCCTCGCCTCGGGCAACGCCCATGCGGCGGACGCCGAGAACGTGATCGACAACCAGAATTTCATGGGCACGCTGGATAACGGCATCATGCGCCACCGGCTCGCCAAGGCGATCGCCGACCAGATCGCCACCCAGATCGCGATCTATTTCCACAATCACCCCGACAGGGGCTGAGCTCCGGTGAAGATCGACGCCCGCCAGGTCGAGCGGTTTCTCGCCGATCCGGGGCGGACGCGGTTCGTGCTGATCTACGGGCCGGATACCTCGCTGGTCGCCGAGCGGGGGCGCGGGCTCGCGCGGCGGATCGCCGGATCGCTCGACGACCCGTTCAGGATCGCCGAACTCGATGCCGAGCAGGCCGTGCGCCTGCCCGAGGAGGCGAGCGCGCAGGCGTTCGGCGGCGGGCGGCGGGTGGTTCTGCTGCGCGACGCGGCGGACAAGCAGGCGCCGTTCATCGAATCGGCGCTGGGGACCGCTGGCGATTCGCTGATCATTGCCCTTGGCGGCGATCTTTCCGCGCGCTCGAAACTGCGGGCGCTCGCGGAAAAGCATACCGATGCCGCCGCCATCGCCTGCTACCCGCCGGATGGCGCGGCGCGTGGCCCGGCGCTCGAGGCCGCCCTGCGCGAGGCCGGCGTTGCGATCGCGCGGGATGCTCTGACGATGGCGGCGAACCGCCTCGGCGGCGAGACCGGCGCTCTGCGCGATGCCGCCGAACGGCTGATTCTTTATGCCGGGCCGGAGAAAAAACTCGGTCTGGCGGATATCGAGGCGGTGCTCGACGATCAGGGTTCGGCCTCGATGCAGGATGCAATCGACGCGGCGCTGGCCGGCGACATCGGGGCCGCCGATCACGCGATCGGGCTGGCGCTCGACGAGGGCGCGGCGCCGGTCGCGGTGCTGCGGGTTCTGCTCGGCGAGCTGGCGGCGCTCCGGCTGGTCGCGGATGCCGTGGCAAAGGGCGCAAGTGCGCGCGATGCGGTCGCGGCCCGGCGCCCGCCGGTGTTTTTTCGCCGGCAAGCCGTGGTGACCAGGGCCGCCGCACGCTGGCGCGAGTCTGCGATCATCGCCGCGATCGGGCGGGTGTTGCGCGCCGAAGCCGACTGCAAGCGAACCGGCTCGGTGCCGGACGCGATCTGCCGGCAGACCCTGCTCGGCCTCGCCCAAAGGGCGGCAAGAAATTAGCTGACGCTATGTTTTGCTGGATGCTGACGCATCCAGCTATGCCCTCAAACGCCGGGCGGGCGCATCCGCGCCCTTGGCTTCGCGCCATAAGGCGCGCGCCACATTCGTGGCGAGCAGCAAAACGAGATGACGCTACGTTTTGCTGGATAGAATCACGGAGACTGCCTGACGCAGGACGCCGGCGAGGGCCGCGCGCTGGGCGGCGACGAGTTCGGGCGCGGTCGGCCCGGCCAGTGGAGCCGCCGCTTTCAGAAGCCGCTGCGCCACCGGCCGTTCGCCGATGCCGACCGGTTTCGCGACGACGAGGGTGAGAGCGGCGCGGGCGACGTGCCGGCCCGGATCGGCGAGCAGGGTATCGAGTGTGCCCTCGACGATCAGGCCGGGCGACAGCGCGCTCCCCTCACCCACCACGGCGGCGAACCCGCCGGAAGCCTGAAGCCACGCGATCAGCGAGGCGGTGACCGCCTGTGCCGGCGGCACCGCCCAGCGGTTGTAGTAGCCGCGATGGATGCTGCCATCCGGCTCGAGGGTGATCAGCCCCCGGTCGCCGAGCGCAGGGCCGGCGGCGATGCCGCGCACCAGAACGACACCACGGGACGGTGCCGCAGCGCTGTCTGCTTCGGGCGGCGGCGGCGCAAGCGGCCAGTCGGTCCGCGCGACATAAGGCTGCTTCGCCAGAATCCCGCCGCACCCGGCAAGGGCGAGCGGGGTGGCGAGCACGATCAGGCGGCGGTTCACGGGCATGACATTCCCTTTATTGCGGCGTCCGCCGGGGCGGCGGCGCGCCGTGCAGCACGATCGCCGGATTGTTCTTCAGGGTTTCCGACAATTCGTTGAGATTGGCCGATGCCGCGTCGAGATTGCGCAGGATCGGCACCATCTGGCGGTTCAGCGCCGCCGTGGTCTCGTTCGCGCTCTGCACGGTCGCCGTTGTTTCCGCCATCAGCTTTGGCATCCCGGCGCTCACTTTGGCGAGTTCCGCGGTGGTCTGGTTCAGTTTGGCGAGGATATCGCGCGTTTGAGGTCCGCCCGCGAGGTTGCGCACGGCGGCGGACGTGGCCGGAAGATCGGATTGCTTCACCTGCGATTGCAGTTCGCCGAGCAGGGCGCTGGCATTGGCGAGCGCTGCGTGCGCGTCTCCGGTGGTGAATTCCTGATTGAGCGCATCGACCAGCGAGGTCAGCCCGGCGAACGCCTTGTTCACGTCCACGTGCCGCATGGTGGTCAGGAAACTCTGCACCGCGTCCTGAATCTGGGTGAAGGTGCTCGGCATCGACGGGATCACGGTCGAGCGCGGATACCAGGGGATCGGCTGGACCGGGTGAAGGCCCGGCTTGACGAAGCTCAGTTCCAGATAGGCGAGGCCGGTGATTCCCTGCGGCGCGACCTGGACCCGGAGCCCGTGGGTCACCGATTTCTGAACGTTGATGTTGGGCCCGAGCTTGCGCGGATCGACGCGGAACCGCACCACCACCTGATGATAGACCGGTTCGAGCAGATCAGCAGGATTTTCGGGCGGGTATTCCGCCGAGACGAGACCGATATCGGTGACCTTGCCGATGGTCACGCCACGGAATTTCACCGACGATCCGATGTCGAGCCCCTGCACCGATTCGGGGAAATAGGACTCGTAGGCGACCCCGGGCTGGAACAGGTTGCTCGACAGAAGGAAGATCAGCCCGATCACCACAAGGATGCCGACCAGCACGAACAGGCCGGTGCGCAGGGCCGCGCCGCTCGATTCCATCAGAATTTTGCCCCTGTTGTGATTCGAACGGTCATGCCTGTGCTTCCCGGTTGAAGAATGCCCGCACCGTGGGATGAGTGCTCGTCTGTTGCAAGTCGCGCGGCACGCCGAGCGCAATCATGCCCTTCGCCGCGCGGTCCAGCATCACGCAGCGATCGGCGATGGCGAAAATCGATTGCAGTTCATGCGTGACGACGACGAAGGTGCAGCCGAGAGCGGCGCGCAGGTCGAGAATCAGCCGGTCGAGCCCGGCGCCGGTGATCGGGTCGAGCCCGGCGGAGGGTTCGTCGAGAAACAGGATCGGCGGGTCGAGCGCCAGCGCCCGCGCGATCGCGGCGCGCTTGGCCATGCCGCCGGAGATTTCCGAGGGCAGCAGGTTGATCGCTTCGGCGAGCCCGACCAGATCGAGCTTGATCCGCGCGATTTCGGCACGGGCACGGCGCGGCAGGTCGGTGAACAGCGCCAGAGGCAGCATCACGTTCTCCAGCAGGGTCATCGAGCCGAACAGCGCGCCGGACTGGAACATCACGCCGATATCCAGGCGGACTGCCACGGTTTCGGCCACCACGTCGTGGCCGCGCACCGAAATCCGCCCCTTCGTCGGCCGGAGCAGACCGATCATCTGCTTGAGCAGGGTCGATTTGCCGCAGCCGGAACCGCCGAGGATGACGAAGACCTCGCCGCGCGCGATCGTGAAGGCGACGTTCTCGAAAATCGTGCGGGCACCGAAGCTCTGGCCCGCATCCTCGACCACGATCGCCGGAGATTCGGTTTCCGGCGGTTCGGTCCCGGGACCGGTCACAGGCCGAGCCGGTAGAAGATCACCGCGAACAACCCGTCGAGCAGGATGGTCGCGACGATGCCCCCCACCACCGCCGAGGTCGCCGCCTCGCCCACCGCGCGCGGACCGCCGCCGGCGGTGAGCCCGGCCCGGCAGCCGATCAGCCCGATCGCGGCGCCGAACACGATCGCCTTGAACAGGCCGAGCAGGAGTCCGCCCGGGCCGGTCGCCATCTGGATCTGGTGGATGATCGCAGCCGGCGGATAGCCGAGAATCACGAGGACGAACCCCATGCCGACGATTCCGGCGATATCGACCCCGGCCGCCAGGATCGGCATGACCAGCATCGCCGCCACCACGCGCGGGATCACCAGCATGGTGCCGATGTCGATCCCCATGGTGGTCATGGCGGCGACCTCCTCGTTGACCACCATGGTGCCGAGTTCGGCGGCAAAGGCCGATCCGGTGCGCCCGGCGAGGATTATCGCGGCGAGCAGGGGACCGAGTTCGCGGAACAGGGAGAGCGAGACAAGGGCGGCGACATAGATGTCCGCGCCGAACTGGCGCATCGGGATCGCCGACTGGAAGGCGAGGATCATCCCGATCAGGAAGCCCATCATCAGGATGAGCGGGACCGCCTGCGAGCCGGCGCGTTCGGTCAGGCGGAAGAAATCGCCGCCGCGCAGGAGACGCAGATTCGCCGGAAGGGCAAAGGCCGCGATGACCGACTCGCCGAAAAAGCCGATCCGGGTCAGCAGGGTCTTCCGGAAGTCGGACCGCAGGACGGTGCGCGGCGCGACTTTGGGCGGCGCGCCCTCCGGCACCGCCGTGCGCAGCCGGGCGAGCAGCGCTCCGGCCTGTTCGCCGAGGCCGCGCATCGTGAGCCGTTCGCCATGTTCGCGTTCGAGCGAGAGAAGCAGGGTCGCGCCCGATGTATCGACCGGGCCGGCCGCGACGAGGTCGAGAATCAGGGTGCCCTTCGCCCGGCGCGCCGCATCCTTGGTCTGCGACCAGACCGGAGCGAGCGCAGGCGCCGTGAGCGGCCCGGCCAGCGCGATCACCGTATCGGCCTGTTCATGGGTGACGGCGAGATGCGCGGCCGTCACGCCCGCCCTCCGGCGCGCGGGGCGGATCGTGCGAGACCGGACGGGATCGCTGCGGCTCGGCTCATGGTCACGCCGCGATATAGCACGATCGCGACGGGTTCACAGAGCGGACGCTATGACCCGCTGAACCAGTTATAGCCCTGATTTTCCCAGTATCCGCCGGGGTATCTGTTGGTCACGCCGAGGGCGACGATGGATTTCGGGTTCTTGAAGCCGAGCTTGGTCGGAATCCGCAACCGGAGCGGTGCGCCGAACGGCGCGGTCAGAGGCGCACCGAGAAAATCGAGCGCGAGAATGGTCTGCGGATGCAGGGCCGATTCCATGTCGATACTGGTGAAATATCCGTCGGCGCACTGGATCGAGACATAGCGCGCCTTGAGGTCGGCATTCACCCGGCGCAGGAAATGGTGCAGCGGCACCCCGCGCCACTGGCCGATCACCCGCCAGCCCTCGACGCAGACCAGCCGGGTGATCTGGCTTTCCTGCGGCAGGGCACGCAGCCGGGCGATTTTCCACGGGGACTTGTCGCCGATCCGCCCGGTCAGGGCGAGCCGCCAGGTCGCGACATCGACGCGCGGGGCGTGGCTGATGTCGTAGAACGCATTGAAGCGCGGCGGCCGGGTGATCGCGGAGGCCGGAAAGGTTCGCGCCAGGGTACGCGGATCGAACAGGGCGGCCTGAACCTCGTCGTTCCAGTCCGACATCGTGCGCAGGACGCGGTCGGCGAGATCGGGGTGCTTGAGATCGTCGTAATCGCAGCCGGTCAGGGTCGAGACCATGCCGAGCGCGAGGGCGCGGCCGAGCAGGGCGCGCCGGTTCAGCTCCCGCGTCATCGTCCTGCCTCCGGCAGATGTCCGCCGGTGATCATCGCCGGCAGAACCCTCGGCACCAGTGCGACCAGAAGCACATGGACGACGATGAACAGGGAAATTCCGGCCATCGCGCAGAAATGGACGACGCGGGAGATGAAGAAGCCGCCGAACAGGTCGGACAGCCACCAGAGCTGCACCGGCTTCCACACCGCGAGGCCGGACAGCACCACGAGGATGCCGAGCGCGATGACGCCGAGATAGAGCAGACGCTGCACCGCGTTATAGACGCCGACCTCGTGCGGCAGGCGGAAGCGCAGCGCGGCGATGGCGTCGTGCAGCACCGTGCGCGGTGTCAGCGGGAAGAACTTTTCCCGGAAATGGCCGCTCGCGACCCCCCAGACAAGGTAGAAGAGCCCGTTCAGCATCAGCAGCCAGATCGCCGCGAGATGCCAGGCGATTGCGCCGCCCAACCACTGACCGATGGTCAGCCATTGCGGAAAGACGAAGGGCAGGAACGGCGAGGCATCGTAAATCTCCCAGCCGCTGCCGATCAGGGTGACGATCGCGAGCGCGTTCAGCCAGTGCATGATCCTGAGCGGCAAAGGGTGGATCGGTCTTCGCTTCGTCATGGCGCATCTCCCCAAAGCATCGTGTCGGCGCGGCGTCATGGTGCGCGGAGACGACCCGCGCGGTCGAGGTATCGAAACGATAACCAATCGGCATTGGCCTTCGGAAATCGCGGCGCGCATCTCTGGCGGGCGGCCGGCAGTTCCGCCGGCGCGCCAACCGCAAGGAGACCATGATGAACCGTATCGTCCTCGCCACCGCCGTCGCGCTCGGCATCGCCATGACCGGCATCGCCTATGCGCAGACCGGTTCGGACGCCATGGGCAACGGCACGATGAGCCATGCCGCCAGCCAGCCGAACACGATGTCGCACAGCGCGATGGCGTCGGGCACGGCGGACTCGTCCTCGATGTCGCATTCGACGATGAATCATGACACAATGAGCCAGAATTCGATGAGCCACGACACGATGG
>DASVGZ010000268.1:0-10054 GCA_036379275.1 Acidiphilium sp.
TTGCCCGTGGGAGGCAGCAGGCAGGTGATATGGGCGAAACCGGCAATGGAAAATGCACCTGCCGGTGTGCCATTGATGATGATTGTCAATGGCCGGGCAACGACGAATTCGGGCATGGTCAGAGCCAGAACGTCGAGTTCCAGCACGTAACGGCCTGCCCCGTGCGGAGCAGAAAGGTGCATCGTGCTGTGCGGACCTATACTCCAGACATGATTGTCTTCCTGGACTGACCAGCCATCGCGGATATGAGACTGTGCGTTGCCTCCAGCCGCGAAATCGACCGAAAGTACGGTTCTGCCGGGATGGCGTGACAGGTAGATATCGTCGAGCGCGATGATGCCGTCCGGCGCCAGTTCCGCTTCGGGCTTTTCAAGTAGATCGAGTGCGGTCTCGGTATGGTTTGGGTCGAGCAGAAAGGGTGCGTCGCGCGGTAGACCGCTGCCCGTCCACAATGTCGAGCCGCGCAGATCCGCCTGCCAGCCATTGCGCGCCTTGATCAGCATATGAAAATAGGGATCGGCCCAGTCGCCCGGTGCGGCGGTTACGACACGCATCGCTTCCGGGGCATAGATCAAGCCGATCAGGCCAGAACCCAGCACGCCGAAAATCATTTCGGCGTCCCGGAACAGGGCGATCTGGTCGATGAAGGGGAGCCGGACCGGGTCGACAATAATGAACCCGCGCGCAGTGAGCAGTGATTCGATCTCGCTCTGATTGAAAATGCCGCGCGTGGCCGCATCTCGTCGCAGAATTGCAAGTCTGCCGGCGGACCCGCGCTGTTCGGGTGCTTTCAGGCTCTCCCGCATCACGCGCATGGCGTCGGGGTTCATGCCGTGCGGCGACCAGATACCGGTGATCGCGTGGAGATGGTCGAACCTGTAGTGTCTGTCAGGGCGGAGCCTGAGCAACCGGTCCTCGTGAATGCCATAGGCCGCGAGCGTTTCGAGAATGGCGGTCGCGTAATCGCGGTTTTCTCCCGGTCGCGTGATGGCTTCCGAAACTACGTATCGAAACCGCCCCGGCCACGCCTCTTCCGCAAGGATTGCGCGAGGCAGGATTTCACCCACCCAATGCCCCCAGGTGATTTCACCATATCGGGCGACGAGCAGGCAGGGAGAACCGATACGCTCCTCGTCGAAGGGCAGGGCGGCAAGCTGGTCGCGTATTGCCGGAATATCGGCCGTCAGCGGGTTGATCTGGTCGGCGGCAAGGCTGTCGTCGGTCTCGACCCAGAAAGAATCTCCACCCAGTAATCGGCACCCCTGGGGCAGCGCCCCGAGCAGGATCGGTTCGAACGTCACGTTCCGTGCGGCGTAAATCCCCTGGCTCATCGAGCGGGCGAACGCGTCGAGGCCGAGCAACGTTGCGTTTGTATAGACGACGGACGCCGGAAGCCCGCTCTGCCGGCCGGGATGCAGCGTTTCCGTATTGCGCAACATGTCCCGGAGAAGCTTGGGGGGCGGCGGAGCACGACCGGGCATCATCGACTGCGCCGTGTCAGGGAAGCGACTTGATCCGAAGACGCGCCTTCATGGCTTTGAAGGCAAGGAATCACCGATTTTTTGCCACGCCCCGGTCAGCGATGCCCGACAACGGTGAACATCGGCGGTTTGGCGGCCATGCCGTCGATGATGTGTGTCCTGATTTCCGTGTTCGTGAAACCAAGGCGCTCAAGCATGTGCCTGATGACGGACGGGCCAAGACTCCACCAGTGGACCAGGCCGATCGGTGGAGGTGTGATGTTGAAAAGAGCGACCGATTTACCGTCGAACTCGGATGCGGAGACACCGTTCACGTCTGTAACGATGATCGTCCTGTCGGTGACTTCGGCAGCCGACTGAAGCGCGCGGAACGGGTTTGAAAGGTGAAGGAGGATCGATCCGAAAACAGTGGTGTCGAACCGTCCCATATCGGGTGGGAAATTATAAATATCCCCATATACGGCCTTTGCCTCGAAATTCATTTTTTGCCGGGTGAACCACCAACTGTTCCGAAGACGCGCGGCCGATATGGCTCCGTTTCTCTGTGCGGCATCGAGGTCGATGCCCGGTGAAGGGACCAGTTCGGGCCCCTTGCCGAAAGGCAGGTCGAATATGACCAGTTCCGATGCCTCGCGCGCGATGTTTGCCGAAAGCCACCCTGTTGCCGGTCCCACCTCGAGAACCCGCCTGCCCGCAAGTGGCTGGTGCCCCAGATACTCCTGCTCATGGCCGCGAAGATCCCACTCTCCCGGAATGACCGTCCCATCGGACAACTGGAGTGTGTGATAGAAATCGCAGTTTTCCGGCAGCATGTTCGCGTGCCATTCGGCCAGATGGCGCTGGAATTCCGGATCGAGCTGCCCGGCATAGCAGGGCCGGGGAGAAGCCTCCCGCATGAAATATTCGGATAAAAACCGGCGTGTCGGGCTGCCGCCGCCGGTTTCCGCCATCGCGGCCACCGCGCCGGGATGCAGAGGAATAGAGTTATCCGGAGCCGTCATGCGGGAATTTCCTTTTCAAGCGGAATTTTCGATTTGGCCGTCCATCCGGTCGTCGGCCTCTATCGCCTTCTCAGCACGAGAACGTCCTGATGGTTCAGCGCGAAGACCGGAAACCACGCCTTGATCTCGAAATCTCGCGACCAGTTGCGGGAGATGTATGAAATGTTGTGAAACGCCGCGCCGTAATATTGGGGCAGCACGGTCTCGTACTGGTTTTTGCCAACCATATGAAAGAACCCGGTGCGGGCCATCTCGGCGCGGACATGGCCGGCAAGCTCCGCCATCGGCAGCGAGGCGGCGAAGTCCTCGACCACCTTGGCCCCATGCACCGAGGCGATCAGGGTGCCGCCTGGCTTCAGAAGCCGCGCCAGTTCGCCGAGCCATGCGAACTGCACATCCTCCGGCAGGTGGGTGAACACGCTGTGCGACAGGATGAGATCAGCCATCCCCGGCGTTCCGTCCCGGAACGGTGGCAGGTCGTCGAGGGCGGAGGCGGAAACTCCGGCGATGTTGCGGGCAACCCAGCCGACCGCCTCGGCATCGGGGTCGAGGCCGATCAGGCGCTGTCCCGTTCCGGTTTCCCGGCTGAGATGGCGCAGCGCCCGGCCGCAGCCGCAGCCGAAATCGATGATCGTCGGGAAATCCCGGAATGTCTTGCCCTGACTCGCCAAAGCCCGCCGCCATTCGTCGACGGTCAGCGTGCCGGACGTGTCGAACCACGCATCATCGAGGCTTCCACTCACCCGCGCGCGCAACTGTTCGGGCGGCATCGGAACCGCCGGCCCGGATTTGCCCGCCTCATTCCGGTACTCGCTCGCCGCGCTTCCGCCCGTCTGCATGGTTCTGAGCATGAAATCCTGAGTTCCCGTCCCGGTTGAAGCGCGTGCCGGACGGCATCCTACCCGGTTATCGATCGGAATCAACAAATTTAAGGATAATCAATAAAAAGAATATATATCTAAAAATAGATACAAAAACAACCGAATCCGACCCGATACCGGTTCGCCGAAAGCCGACCTCAATCCGGCTTGTGGCGATACTGGACGAAGCCGGAGCGTTCGGCGATCCGGTCATAAAGCTGCATCGCCGTCGTATTGGTCTCGTGGGTCAGCCAGTAGACCCGCGCGCAGCCGTCGCGCGCCGCAACCGCATAGACATGCTCGATCAACTTGCGCCCGACCCCCTTGCCGCGAACCGCGGGGGCGGCGAACAGATCCTGAAGATAGCAGTAATCGCCGGCGGTCCAGCAGGAGCGGTGCCGGATGTGGTGAACCATGCCGACCGCGGCGTCGCCGTTCCAGGCCAGCGCGCCGCCCATCGGTTCCGCCGGATCGAGCAGCCGCGCCCAGGTGACGGCGGAAACCTCGGCGGGGATATCGGTCTTGTAGAAGGCCTGATAGCCGCGCCACAGCGGTAGCCAGGCGTCGTGGTCTTCGTGGCGTAACGGGCGGATTTCGATTCCGGTCTCTGTCGTCATGGTGTTCCTGCCAGAATGATGGTTGGTTCGTGAAGGGAGCCGATAGTAGCATCGCCTCCCTGTTCCCGAAATCCGCCACCCCCGAGGTCAGCCTGCCGGCGGAGTGGCTTCGTCGAGGAATCCAAGAATCGCGTCGACCACCTGATGGCGGTTCTTTTCCAGAATCACCATGTGGGTCCCTTCGCCGATCTCGACCCAGCGGCGATACGGCGCGCCGGTCAGGCGAAGGAACAGCGCCTGCATCCGGTCGATCGTCACATCGGCATCCCACTCCGCATGGGTCAGCAGAACCGGAACGCGGATCGCTCCGGGATCGTAGACCGGCCGTCCGGCGGTCCAGTATTCGCGCACATCGAGCACCGCGCCGCCCGGCGCACGGATGATGCCCGCACCGCCAGCTCCGGGGTCGGTCGCGAGAGTGGTGTTCGCCCAGGCATCGAACCAGCCTTCGGGAATCAAATCGTCCCGCCTGTCTTCGGGCGCCGCGTCGAGCCAGCGCTTGAGGAATGCCCGAACGTCGACCCGCCGCCATGCGCCGAGCGCGCCGCCCGCGTCGATCCGCACCGGCCCCTCCGCCAGCCATTGCGGCGCGATCAGCGCGAGCTTCGCGATCCTGTCGTTATGGCCGGCGGTCCAGGCGGCGGTGACGGTGCCGCCCCACGACATGCCGATCAGGTTGAGTCGGCTCAGCCCTGAACTTTTCAGAACATGAGCAACCGCGGAATCCAGATCGCGCACCGCCGTTTCGGTGCGCACCAGCGGGGCAACGCCCTCCGGCGGCGCATCCATTTCCGGCGGGCGGGACGAACCGCCATAGCCGCGCACATCCAGCGCCCAGGTGTCGTAGCCTGCCGTCGCAAGCGTATCCATGAACGACAAACCAGGAAAATCGACATCGAACAGGCTCGCCGAGGAAAACGTCGCTCCGTGCATCAGAAGCACGGTGCGCTCTTCCGGAAATCGCCCGATCCCGGCCGGCCGCTTGCGGCGCAGATGCAGGGAAATGCCTTCCGTGTCGCCCGGGATGGTCAGATTCTCGGTCAGGATCGCCGGGGCGTCGGCGGAATCGAACGCGGATGCGGTCATCGTCAACTCTTTCGTCATCACAGGAAGCGCCATGAGAATCGCCCGCCCCGACGGCTTACCCGTCCGGCGGAACTTTCGGCGAAATGGGTGGCAAGGCAGAGCGCGCCGGTCTCGGCCGCCCGCTCCAGAATCGCGCGGCGCGAGGCGAGGGCGGGTTCGGGAAACTCGCAATAGACCGAGCGTAGATCCGGGCGGTACGCCTGAAGCGGATGGTGCATCACGTCGCCGAGGAACAAGGCTTCCTCACCCCGCGACCGCAACCGGATCGAGGCGTGGTCGATGCTGTGCCCGGGCGAGGGCAGGAAGGAAATCCCGTCGAGAATTTCGGACCCGTCGATATCGGTCATATCCGCGAGACCGGCTTCGATCACCGGCCGCACGCTCACCTCGTAGATGCCGGCATAGGGCACATGATCGGCATGGCCGAGCGAGGCGGGCGGCAGGTCGGGCGCTGGTGCGTCGCCGGCGAGGCTCGCGGCATAGCGCTGCTCGGTGCGCGAGAAAATATGACGCGCGTTCGGGAAGGTCGGCCTCCAGCGCCCGTCCTGCCATCGTGTATTCCAGCCGACATGGTCGGCGTGCAGATGGGTCATCAGGACGAAATCCACCTGGTCGGGACGGACGCCCGCGGCGGCCAGACGGTCGAGAAAGGGCAGATCGAGCTGGTTCAGACGAGGCGCCGCCGGAATCGGCTTGCCATTGCCGGCCGCGGTGTCGATCAGGATCGTGCGGCCCGGCATCCGCACCAGCCAGCTATGGATGCTGAGGGTCATGTGTCCGGTTCCGGGATCGAAGGAGCCGGGCGAGAATTCTCCGCCGAATTCGGCCAGCGCCGAAGCGTCGAGGTCCGGGTAGAGGATGGCCGGGTCGGTATCGGTCCAGCGCAATTCGTCGATCCGGGTGATCGTCGCGTCGCCGACCTGGAATTGATGGGTCATGATGCCTGCCGCCGTGATTGATTGATGTCGCCGCGAGAGGTAAGTCACGCCTCATCAACAATCCAATCGATCCGAATCATGGCCTCCATCGACCATTTCGATTTACGGTCCTTCGACCTCAATCTTCTGGTTGCTTTCGACGCGCTGATGGAAGACCGCAGCGTCACGAAGGCGGCGAGGCGGCTGAAAGTGCAGCAGCCGGCGATGAGCCACAGCCTCGCGACCCTGCGCGTACTGTTGCAGGATGAATTGTTCGTGCGCGCGGGCACGCTGATGGAACCGACGGCGCGGGCGCAGGGTCTCGCGCCGAAAATCCGGGACGCTCTGCGCCAGGTCCAGGATACGCTGCACCAGACCGAGCATTTCGATCCCTCCACCCAGGACCGGATATTCCGCCTCGGCTTTTCCAGCGAACTGGAAATTCTGGTCCTGCCCGAACTGACGGCGCGGCTCAGGCGCCACGCGCCGGGGCTCCGTCTGATCGGCCGTCCGGCGGGAGCGGAGGATGTGCATCGCCTGCTTGATGACGGCCTGCTCGACCTCGCGGTCGGCTGTTTCGACCACGGCGCATCGCGCCATCGCGGGCACTATCTGTTCGAACAGTCGCTGGCCTGCTGCTTCAACCCGGCGCTTCTGGACATTGCGGCACCGGTCGACATGGCGACCTATCTTGCAACCGGCCATGCCCTGGTGACCCTGAAGGACAGCCTGAACGGCTGTCTGTCCGAGGCGCTGGACCGGGCGGGTGCGAAACTGAATGTAGTGACGGCGGCGTCCGATTTTCTGCCTGTGCTGGCTGCTGCCGCCACGGCGCCGATCCTCGCGACCATGCCGGCCCGCATGGCGATCCGCTATGCCCCTGTCTTCGGCCTTGCGGTCAGCCCGGTGCCGCTCGATCTCCGGGTTCCGGCGGTGTCGATGGTCTGGTCCGCCCGGCTGGACCGCGATCCTGGCGCCGCCTGGTTGCGCGAGCAGGTCGCCGCCGCCCTTGCCGGATACGACAGCGTGCTGCTCCCGCCGGCGACATCCGGTGTACGGGTCTAGATATTCGTTTCGATTCTGGATTTTTAAATTATTTCCTCACGATCCCGGCATCTTGCGCGATATGATCGGTTCGGGTTTGAAATTGCCACACTCAAACGATAAGCAGGATTACCGACTCGGTCGGAAAACCGCAGAGGTAACAAGGAGGGGTTGAAATGAAGACAACTTTTACGCGCAAGCAGTTTCTGACCGGCGCGGGGGCGATGGCGGGCGCCGCTGTTTTCGCACCGGGCATCGCGCGCGCCGCACGGCCGATCACGATCAAGCTCGGCCTTGACGTTCCTGCCACGCACCCGACCGCGATCAACGCGACCGAGGCGGGCAAGCGTGTCGCCGAGGAAACCAAGGGCCGGGTGAAGGTTCAGGTGTTCCCGAGCAACGAGCTTGGCAACGACACCCACATGCTGTCCGAAGTGCGCTCCGGCGCGATCCAGATGATGGGTATCGGCGACAACATTCTCGCCAACCTGGTGCCGAGCTGCGCGATCGACAATATCGGCTTCGCCTTCAAGGACATCGAAACCGCCTGGAAGGCGCTCGACGGCAAGGTCGGCGCGGCGGTCACCGCCAACATCGAAAAGGCCGGCCTGCACCCGATGCGCCGGATCTGGGACGAGGGCTTCCGCGAGATCACCACCAGCACCAAGCCGATCCACACCCCGGCCGACCTCAAGGGGTTCAAGATCCGTGTCCCGCCGAGCCCGATCTCGGTGTCGCTGTTCAAGGATCTCGGCGCCGCGCCGACCTCGCTGAACATCGCCGAACTCTATTCCGCGCTGCAGACCAAGGTGGTCGACGGCCAGGAAAACCCGCTCGGCCTGATCGAGACCCAGAAATTCTATCAGGTCCAGAAATACTGCTCGCTCACCAACCACATGTGGGTCGGCTACTGGATGATCGTGAACGGGGCGTTCTGGAAAAGCGTGCCGGAGGCCGACCGCAAGATCATCGAGGCCGCGTTCGACGAACAGGCTCCGAAGCAGCGCACCGCGAACAACACGCTGAACAACTCGCTGCAAGGCAAGCTGACCCAGCAGGGCCTGACCTTCAACACAACCGATCCGAAGGAGTTCCAGGCCGCCCTGATCAAGTCCGGCTTCTATGCCGAATGGCAGAAGAAGTTCGGCTCCGAGTTGTGGTCGGCGCTGGAAGCCTATACCGGCAAGCTCGCCTGATCAGCTGAATGGACGCACAGCCGAACGGTTCGGCCGCCCTGCGGCAACCCGGAGTTCCGGTCACCCCGCTGCAGCGGCTGGACGGACTGGTCGACTGGATATCGCAAGGGCTGGCAGCAGCCCTTGTCGTTATCGAAATCGGCATCCTGTTCGCCGGCGTGATCTGGCGCTACGCGCTGGACTCGCCGCTGATCTGGTCGAACGAACTGGCTGAAATCCTGTTTGTCTGGCTGGTCAGCCTGGGCGCGGTCATCGCGCTCAGGCGCGGCGAGCACATGCGGATGACCGTTCTGGTCAACAAGCTGTCGCCCGGGCGGCAGCGCTTTCTCGCGCGCATCGCCGGGCTGATCGTTGCGGTATTCACGCTGGAACTGATCGTCCCCGGCATCACCTACATGCAGCAGCAGCAGGCGATCACCACGCCGACCCTGCACATTCCCGGCTCGTGGGAGGTGATCGGCCAGCTCCTCGCACTCGCGCTGCTGTTCTATGTCGCGCTCCGCCAGCTTTTCGCCGGCGCGACCCTGAAAGAACTGGCGATCACCTTCGCGATCGGGCTGGTGATCGGCGTCGGCCTTTATTTCGCCGAGCCGCTGCTCGATTACATCGGCAATGGCGATCTCGTCCTGTTCTTCGTCTTCTTCGTCGCCATCAGCATTTTTGCCGGCGTGCCGATCGCCTTCGCCTTCGGCATCTCGACCCTCGCCTACATCTACTACACCAGTTCGATCCCGCTTTCGGTCGTGCTCGGCCAGATGAACCAGGGCATGGCCTCGTTCGAGCTGCTCGCGGTGCCGATGTTCGTCATTCTCGGCCTGCTCCTCGAAATGACCGGAATCGCCCACGCCCTGGTCAATCTCCTGTGCGCGCTGGTCGGAAACCGGCGCGGCGGGCTGTCCTATGCGCTGATCGGCGCGATCTACCTGATCGCCGGCATCTCCGGCTCCAAGGCGGCGGACCAGGCGGCGGTCGCCCCGGTGCTTCTGCCGGAAATGAAGAAGCGCGGCGTGCCGCCCGGCGAACTGGTCGCCCAGCTCGCGGCGGCGGCGGCGATGTCGGAAACCATTCCGCCCAGCCTCGTCCTGATCATCGTCGGCGCGGTGACCGGCGTGTCCACCGCCGCCCTGTTCACCGGCGGCATCCTGCCGGCAGCGGTCGCCGCCCTCGGCCTGATCATCCTGATCTTCTTCAGGACCAGAAACGAACATCCGAGCGGTATTTCGGTGAAGCCGCTCGAGGGCCTCAAACTGCTCATCGTCGCGATCCCGGCGCTGATCCTGCCGTTCCTGATCCGCTATGCGGTTCTCGCCGGCATCGCGACCGCGACCGAGGTCGCCACCATCGGCACGATCTACTCGGTATTCGTCGGTATCGCCGTCTATCGCCATTTCGACTGGCGGCGGGTGTTCCCGATCCTGGTCGAAACCGCCGCGCTCTCGGGGGCGATCCTGCTGATCATCGGCACCGCGAGTGCCATGGCCTGGGCGCTGACCCAGGCCGGCTTCGCCCAGGATCTCATCGCGATCATGACCACCCTGCCCGGCGGCAAAATCGGCTTCATGGCGGTGTCGATCCTCCTGTTCATCATCCTGGGCAGCGTGCTCGAAGGGCTGCCGGCGATGGTCCTGTTCGGCCCCCTGCTGTTCCCGATCGCCCAGCAGGTCGGCATCAACGAGATCCAGTATGCGATCGTCGCGATCCTCGCGATGGGCATCGGCCTGTTCTCGCCGCCCTTTGGCGTCGGCTTCTACCAGACCTGCCTGATCAGCAAGGCGACCAGCGACGAATCGCTCGGCCGCATCTGGCCCTACATGATCACGCTGGTCGTTGCCCTGATCGTGGTCGCGTCTGT
>DASVGZ010000269.1:0-5714 GCA_036379275.1 Acidiphilium sp.
GGCGCGACCCTGGCCGCCGCCGGCGCCGCGAGCAGGGCGACCCGGAAATGGCTGCCCGCCGCCGCCGCGCTCGGCGGCCTCATGACCGCCTTCGTCTACGCCCAGGCGATCGCCGCGCCGATTCCCCTGCCCGCACGGCGCGACCCGACCGCGCTTCAACTTGCCGGCTGGTCCCATCTCGCAACCGGTGTCGCCCGCGCCGCCCGCGCCGATAACGCACGGTTCGTCACCGGCTCCAGCTATGCAATCACCGCCGAGCTGGCCTACGCCCTGCCGCCGGACATCACGGTGATCGGCGTCGGTGAGCGCTGGCGTTATTTCAACCTCCCCGGCCTGATGCCATCCGCGGACCGGACTGGTCTTCTGGTCGAACCGCAGGGCCGCAAACCGCTAACGGACGAAGGGTTCGGCCCTGCCACGCCGATCGGCTCGATCGCACGACAACGCGATGGCCGGACGATCAGGGTTTACGATCTCTACCGGATCGGGTTGAAGTCCTCCGCACCCGTGGCAATCGTGAAAGACGCGCGATGATGCAGCCCCCCACCCCGGACGATGTTCTCAGCGCACACCGGCTGATCGCTCCCCGGATCGTCCGCACGCCGACCCTGCGCTCGCCGGTCCTCGACGAGACGACCGGGGCAACCGTGTTCGTCAAGGCCGAACCGCTGCAACGCACCGGAAGCTTCAAGCTGCGCGGCGCGACCCACGCCCTGCTGCGTCTGCCCGAAGCGGACCGCGCGAAAGGAGTCGTCACCTTTTCGTCGGGCAACCACGGTCAGGCCATCGCCTGCGCCGCCGCCAGCCTCGGCATGAAGGCGACCATCGTGATGCCGTCCGACGCACCGGCGATCAAGCGGGACTCGACCGCGCGCTGGGGCGCGGAAATCATCAGCTACGACCGGCATACCGGAGACCGCGCCGCGATCGGCCGGGACATCGCCGACCGCACCGGCGCCACCCTGATCCCTCCCTACGAGCATCCGGACGTGATCGCCGGACAGGGCACCCTCGCGGTCGAACTGGTGGAAGACACAAGGGCGGCGGGGCACGAACTCGACATGGTTCTGGTCTGCACCGGCGGCGGCGGCCTGACCGCAGGGTGCGCCCTCGCCTTGCAGCACCTGTCACCGGAAACGCGGCTGATTGCGGTCGAGCCCGAGGGCTGGGACGATACCGGCCGCTCGTTCCAGGCCGGCCATCGCATCGCGAACGATGGCAAGGGCTCGACTCTCTGCGACTCCCTTCTGTCCATGGAACCGGGGGAGCTGACATTCTCGATCAACCGGCCGAGACTGGCGGGAACCGCCGCCGTGTCCGACCGGGCGGTTCTGACGGCGATCGGGTTTGCCGCCAGAATCCTGAAAATCGTCGTCGAGCCGGGTGGAGCGGTCGCCCTCGCCGCGCTGCATTCCGGCCTGGTCCCGGCCGCCGGTCTGACGGTCGGCGTGATCCTGTCCGGCGGCAACATCGACCCTCCGGTTCTCGCTCGCGCCCTCGCCCTGTAACCCGGCCTCGATTCAGCTTCTGTTAATTCTCCCCCGCCATAGTCGGCCGCAAAGGCGGTGGGCGAATTATGGCGGCACGGAAAAATCGACACGGCAAGGCCGGCAATCAGCCGATCAGCCTGATTGTCCGCCGGGAAGACGGCGTCGAGGACGCTCCCCATAACGGAGCATGGAAAGTCGCCTACGCCGATTTCGTCACGGCGATGATGGCGTTCTTTCTGTTGATGTGGCTGATCAACGCGACAACGCAGGCGCAGCGGATCGGCCTCGCCGACTATTTCAGCCCGGCCAATGTGCTCAATCGCGGCGCGTCGGGTGAGGGCAGGCCGTTCGGCGGCCGCACCCCCTTCGATCATGGCGCTCTTTCGTCCGACCGGGGCGCGGTCAGGATCATGGCAGGCAACAACCCGGTGCCACGAACGGCAACCGGAACGCCATCGGAAAACCCGTCTCACCCGAACCCGCTCGCGGCGCCTCTCTCGGCCATGCCGGACAAAACCATCGGTGACATCCAGCCCGGCAATCTCGGCCATCGCCGGTTCGCCGCCGCGACCGCGGCGATTCACCAGGCTATCGTATCGGATCCGTCTCTCCACGACCTCGCACGTCAGGTCAGTATCCAGGAAACGCCGGAAGGCCTGAAAATCCAGATCATGGACGCCAATAAACGGCCGATGTTCGCTCTCGGGTCGGCGGAACCCAACCCGATGACCCGCGCACTGATCGAGAAAATCACGCCGATTCTTGCCCGGCTCGGCGATCCGATCCGGATCTCCGGCGATACCGATGCCCGCCCCTATAAAGTCTCCGGTCACAGCAACTGGGATCTTTCGATCGACCGGGCCAATGCGACCCGCCGGCTGATGGAGCAATCCGGACTGCCGAAAGACCGGATCGTCGCCATTTCCGGCTATGCTGACCGTCGCCTGCTGCTGCCCGATCATCCGCTCGCCGCCGCCAACCGCCGTATTGCGATCCTGGTTCTTCGGCCGGACCCTGCCGCCACCCCTGTCCCGGCCACACCTGTCCCGATCACACCGGCGAGCCACCGATGACCCGCCGTCTCCAAGACCTGACCATGCCGGCCGGCCGATGCTGACAATCGGTGGTCTGGCCTTCGTTCTGACCTGCGTATTCGGTGTCTTCGTCGTCAGCGGCGGAGCCCTCGGCCCGCTCATGAAAGCCCTGCCTCTGGAATTCATCACCATCGGCGGTGCGGCGATCGGCACGCTGATCGCCGGCAATTCCATGCATCACATCAGGCATACGATCGGCGGTTTCAAAAAAGCCCTGAAGGGTGGGGTATTTCGCAAGAAGGATTACACCGAGCTGCTTTGCCTGCTGTTCTGTCTGGTCCGCCTTGCCACGACCAAAGGCGCGATGGCGCTCGAAGCTCACATCGAGCGCCCGGACGAAAGCCCGATCTTCCAGAATTTCCCGGCGATTTTGAAAAATCGTCAGGCCACCGCGCTCATTTGCGACTATCTGCGCATGGTCGGCATGAACGCCGACGATCCGCATCAGATCGAAGACGTGATGGCGCGGGAGTTGCGGAAATCCCTGATCGAGGAACTCCACGGCGCCCATAATCTTCAGGTCATGGCGGATGCGCTGCCCGCACTCGGCATCGTCGCCGCCGTGCTCGGCGTGATCAAGACCATGTCCCACATCAACCAGCCACCGGCGATCCTTGGCGAAATGATCGGCGAGGCTCTGGCCGGCACGTTTCTCGGAGTCCTGCTCGCCTACGGCATCGTTGGTCCCTGCGCGGTGAAGCTGCGCGGTGTGATCGACGAGGATTCCAAATATTTCGAGGTGATCCGCGCCGTTCTGGTCGCCCATCTCCACGGTAACGCCCCGCAGGTGAGCGTCGAAATCGGTCGGAAAATGGTGCCGAACATGCACATGCCCAGTTTTCAGGAACTGGAGGATTCGGTTCAGGGCCTGAAGGCCGTAACCTGACCCCAAAAGCAAAACCTTGAACGCGCCCGGTCCGCCGGCCACAATGACCCGTCACACGACGGATCGGACATGATGAACCTTATTCCGCGCCCATATTTTTTCTCCGAAACGCCAGGTTTGCGGGCGCATCGCCCATGAGCGGCCTGAGCGTCGAAGGAGCCGTCCGGCTGAAGCCGTTCTCCGATGCGGCAGAGGCCGTTGCCGAAATCCGGTCCATCTACGACCGCAGTCTTGCGACGATCACGGACCATTTCGAACAACGGATCAATAACGCCCACAGCAATGGCAAGATCGAGGCGCCCTATCCCTACATCGCCTTTTCGGTTTCAGCCGACCAGTTGAACGTGGATGCGCGCCTGTCCCATGGCGTGTTTCTCGAACCGGGCGTCTACGGCACCACCGTCACCCGGCCCGATCTGTTCGGCGCATATTACGAGGAGCAGATCGGCCATCTGATGCGCCATCACGGCTGCGCTGTTCATGTCGGCCCCAGCACCACCCCGATCCCGTTTGCCTTCGCCATCCAGGACGCCTCGGGCGCCTCGGCCGATTTCGATTTCGAGGCCCTGCTCGACCGGGTGACCGTGCCCGATCTCTGGGCGATCAACGACGCCATCGCCAACAGCACGCTCCGCCCCCAGGCCGGAACGCCCAACCCGCTCGCGCTGTTCACCGCAGAACGGGTGGATTTCTCACTCGCCCGCCTGCATCACTACACCGGCACATCCGCCGAACATTTTCAGTCCTTCGTCCTGTTTACCAACTATCAGCGCTACGCCGATGCCTTCATCGAATACGGGTTGCGCGAACTGGCCGTCAGCGGCCGGTTCGACCGACTGATCGGTCCCGGCAATATCGCGCTCGAGCCCGGAACCGATGAGGACGCAGCCTCCCTGTTCGGCCGCAATCTGCCGCAGATGCCCGCTTACCATCTGAAACGAAAGGACGGCTCGGGCATCTCGCTGGTGAATATCGGCATCGGCCCGAGCAACGCGAAAACGATCACCGATCATGTCGCGGTGCTCCGGCCGAATTGCTGGCTGATGGTCGGTCACTGCGCCGGACTTCGGCGCGGCCAGGTTCTGGGCGACTACGTGCTCGCCCATGGCTATGTCCGGGCCGATCACGTTCTCGACGATGAATTGCCGCTCTGGGTTCCGGTCCCCGCGATCGCGGAAATTCAGGTGGCGCTCGCGGAAGCGACCACCCGGATCACCGGGCTGCGCGACCACGAACTGAAAACCCGGCTGCGGACCGGCACGGTCGCGACCACCGACAACCGGAACTGGGAAATGCAGCTCGGCAACTATTTTGGCGCCTTCAACAAGAGTCGCGCGATCGCCGTCGATATGGAATCGGCCACGGTCGCCGCAAACGGGTTCCGCTTCCGGGTGCCCTACGGCACCCTTCTCTGCGTCTCGGATCGTCCGCTCCACGGCCAGCTCAAGCTGCGCGGCATGGCCAATGCCTTCTACCGCACCAGCATCGACCAGCACATCATGATCGGCATCGAAACGATGAACATCCTGCGCGAACAGGGAGTCGATCGCCTGCATTCGCGCAAGCTGCGCGGCTTCGTCGAACCGGGTTTCCGATAACGGCGTTTCGTCTCCGGACGATGTTTGACAAGCCCTTCTCGCGGACCGATCATTGACCATGCGCGCGTTTCTCGAAAACTGCATCGATCAGGCCCTCGGGCGAATGCCGGCCGACCTCGTGATCGACAACGTCCGCCTGTTCAATCTGGTAACCGGCACGTTGAAACCGGTCGATATCGCCATCTGCGGCGACCGGATCGTCGGCATCGGCAAGGACTATCAGGCCGCGCGCCGGATCGACGGCAAGGGACGCATCGCGGTCCCCGGCTTCATCGATACCCACGTCCATTGCGAATCCTCGCTGGTCACTCCGTTCGAATTCGAAGCCTGCGTATTGCCGCACGGAACCACGACCGTAATTTCCGACCCGCACGAAATCTGCAACGTGCTCGGCACCGCCGGTCTCGACTACATGCTCGCCTGCGCCGAACGCATGGTCATGGATTTCCGGGTCCAGCTCTCGTCCTGCGTCCCGGCAACCCATCTTGAAACCGCCGGCGCGCGGATGGATGCCGCCGATCTCGCGCCCTACAAATCGTCGCCCCACGTCATCGGCCTCGCCGAGATGATGAACTTCCCCGGCCTGCTTGCGAAAGACCCCGTGGTTCTCGACAAGCTCGCTTTGTTTCAGAACGGCCATATCGAC
>DASVGZ010000270.1:0-2257 GCA_036379275.1 Acidiphilium sp.
CTCCCACAATTCCTTGATGCCGATCGCGTAGGTCTGCGGATCGCAGCCCTCGCGCAGCCGGAACCGCTCGATCAATCGCTTGCTCAGCGAGCCGCGGCAGCCTTCGGCGAACAACGTGTACGTTGCGCGCAATTCCATGCCGCGCTGGAAGTGATCGGTGGGCTGGCCGTCCTTGCCGATCCCCATGTCGCCGGTGGCGATGCCGGCGACGCGGCCATCCTCGACCAGGAGTTCGGCTGCGGCGAAACCGGGGTAGATTTCCACCCCCGCCGCCTCGGCCTGGCCGCCGAGAAACCGCACGACATTGCCGAGGCTGACGATGAAATTGCCTTCGTTATGCATCTGCGGCGGGGTCGGGAGCCGGTAGCCACCGGCTCCGGTGAGGAACATGAAGCGGTCGTCGCCGGCGGGGACCGAGAATTCGATCGCGCCCGGGTCGGCCTCGGGCAGCAATTCGCGAAAGGCGCGCGGTTCGAGAACGCAGCCGGACAGGATGTGCGCGCCAACCTCGCTGCCCTTCTCGACCACACAGACCGAAATCTCCGGGTTTATCTGCTTGAGCCGGATCGCGGTCGACAAGCCGGCAGGACCGGCACCGACGACCACAACGTCGAACTCCATCGCTTCCCGTTCGGGCAGTTGCTCGGACATCCATTTTCTCCATTCGTTATCTTAACGTATAGGGAAGCGGTCGGCATTGCGCAAAACCTGCCCTGCGGCGCAAATCACCCGATGCACCCGGCCAGCGAACCCTCGCGCGACACGCTGCTATCATGGCTTGCGCTCCAGACGGAATGGGGCGCGGAGGATGCGCTGCTGGACACGCCGCGGGACCGTCGCGCCGCCACTGCACCGGCCATCGCCTTCCCGCCGAGGCAACGGGTCGCACCGGTCCCATCTGCCGCGCCGGATCCGCCTTCGCTGCCCACAGCGGCGTCGCTCGCCGAACTGCGCGAGTCGCTCGAACGGTTCGATCAATGCGCGCTGAAGCGGACAGCGACCAGACTGGTCTTCGCCGACGGCGCGGAGGATGCGCGGATCATGCTGATCGGCGAGGCGCCCGGTGCCGAGGAAGACCGGGTCGGCCGGCCATTCGTGGGGCCGGCGGGCCAGTTGCTCGACCGGATGCTGGCCAGCGTCGGGCTCGACCGGAACAGCGTGCGGATCGTCAATGCCGTGCCCTGGCGGCCGCCCGGTAACCGCACCCCGTCCGACACTGAAATCGCCCAGTGCCTGCCATTTCTGCACCGGCACATCGCGCTGGTCCGACCGGATTATCTGGTGCTGCTCGGCGCGGTCGCGGTGCGGGCGCTGTTCGGCGGCAAGGACGGCATCACAAGGCTGCGGGGCAAGTGGAAAAACCTTGAAATCCCGGGTCTCGACGCACCGGTCCGGACCTTGCCAACCTATCATCCGGCCTTTCTGCTGCGCCAGCCGGCAGCGAAACGACTGGCCTGGCTCGACCTGCTTACATTACGGCAAGACTGTGTCAGAAACGGCATTATCACAGATGCTGCCATGCAAAAAAGTAATTTAATCACGAAAAGTTGATATCACCTACGGAACGTAAGTCCTTTGAATCGAGGTTTTTGTTTAAAAACATGAGATTCGTCTCGAATTGAAGGGTTGCCCCGGCCAACCGAAGCCGTGTAGCCCGTTCGGCCATGCGAGGAGCCGTCAAAAAGCTCTCCCGCCTAAGTGTCGCCCAGGCGGTCATCGTCTCCGCGGCACTGCTCGCCACCGTCGCGCATCCTGGCGCGGCACAGGCCGGGCAAAAGGGGGCCACACCAGATCGGCAGACCGGGTCGGCGCGACCTGTCAGCGTAGCCTATGCGATCCCGCGCTCGGCACCGGCCAACGGTGCCGAGACCGCTCTCGCACAGCCGCTGACTCCCAGCGACGCCGCGATCTACGCCCGCATCTTCGCCGACCAGCAGGACGGGCGGACCGGCGCGGCCGAACGCCTGATCGCTCGGGTGCAGAACCCGTTGCTGATGGGCCAGGTGCTCGCCCAGCTCTATCTCGGGCCGTATCACCATGCGACCTCGGACGAGCTTTCTGCCTGGCTCGCGAAATACAACGGCCAACCGCACACGCGGCGGATCCGGGAACTGCTGCTGAAGCGCCTGCCGCGCGGCGCAACACCCCCGCCGCCGGCCAAAATCTCCTACCTGCCCGAGCAGGCGATCACCGCCTCCGGCGCGGCACCGGCACGGCACGGCGGGATAGCGCTGCCGCGCTACATGGCCGAGCGGGT
>DASVGZ010000271.1:0-7269 GCA_036379275.1 Acidiphilium sp.
GCTGAAAGAGCGCACCGATAACGAAAATCTCAACGACACCCTGCAAGCCGAACTGACTAAACAGGGCCTCAAATTCAACAAACCCGACACCGCTCCGTTCCGCGCCCTTCTGGCGAAAAACGGCTTTTACAGCCACTGGAAAAAACAGTTCGGGCCCGAGCTCTGGTCGGCCCTCGAAAAATACACCGGCACGCTCGCCTGACTCGTCCGTTACACCTGGCCTGTTACACTTGGTCAGGATACGAAACCGCGCGATTACGTGAGCAGCGCTATCCGTCGGGCAAGGTTCACGCACCAACGGAGGCAGCGATGCTCACATCGCGCAAGCTTGCAAAACGGATTATCTCGGCCGCACTGGTGATCGGCCTCGGCGTCGCACTATCCGGCTGCGTCGTCGTGCCCGGCCGCCCCGGCTGGTGTTACTGGCACCCATACCGCTGCCGTTAAGGGTCTGGCGGGTCTTTTCCGCCTCCGGGTCGTCGAAATCTCGCCCCGATGTCCCTGCATCGGGGCTTCGATCTCTCCTGCCGGAGACGAAAAATCCCTCGCCATCCCTCAGCCGTTTCGCCTCGGCCCCCTCACGAACAATCGTTGCCGCGCAGCGTGTAGGACATCACCATGCCGCCCTTGATCGCGAAGGTGACGGTGCAACTCGTTGTGTAGGCGGTCGGCGGCAGGCCGCCGAAGGGCGGGCCGTAGAACCCCCAGGGCGAGAAGAACGGCCCCATCCCGTAGGTGCCGGGCGAGTAGTGGAACTGCTGGTTCACATAGGCGAACCAGGTAACGCCATCGGCGGTGATCTTCCGGTCCGGCACGCCGAGCCCGGCGATCAGGGTCGATTCCGGCCGCCCGACATAGGTCGACATCCGCACCGCGAGGCCCGGCCCGGTCGCGCACCCGGCGAGCGTCGTCGTCGCAAGGGCGGCGAACGAAATGGCCAAAGCGGACTTACCCATGATCGGCTCCCCTTTCCGGCACCGGCCCATCAACGGTCACAACCATAGCACATCGGCGATCCGGTCGGCAGAGGCGGCGATCATCGCGAGCCGGTCGAACCCGAGCGCGATCCCCGCGCAGGGCGGGAGTTGGCCGATCGCGGCGAGGAAATCCTCGTCGAGTTTCCAGTCCTCGCGCCCGTAAAGCGCGTGGCGGCGCTCGCGGTCGGCGATGAAGCGCGCACGCTGCTCGGCCGGGTCGGTGAGTTCGGCGAAGGCGTTGGCAAGCTCCATGCCGCACACATACAGCTCGAACCGCTCGGCGACGCGCGGGTCGCCCGGGCTCCGGCGCGCCAGCGCCGCCAACGGCGCCGGCCAGTGAGTGATGAAGGTCGGGTTTTCCCGCCCGAGATGCGGCTCGATATGGCCGAGCATCAGGCGGAAAAACAAATCCTCCCACGTTTCCCCCGCCCGCAGCGCCACCTTCGCATCGCCGGCGAGCTTTCCGGCATCGTCGACACTCGCAAGAACGTCGATGCCGAGATGCCGCCCGAACGCCTCGGCGACGGTAATCCTCTCGAACCGCTCAAGGCTGGTCGTCACCCCCCGGCAAACAACCACGGGCGGCAGAACGGCGCGCAAAAACGCCTCGGTCTCGGCGACCAGCCCGTCCAGCCCCATGCCGACCCGATACCATTCGAGCATCGAAAACTCGGGGGAATGGGTGTCCGACCCCTCGCCGTTGCGCCAGACCCGGGCGATCTGGAAAATATCGCCCGAACCGCCGGCAAGCAGCTTTTTCATCGCGAATTCCGGGCTGGTGTGCAGCCAGAGCGGTTCCGATCCGCCATCCGGGAAAATCCGGGTGGTCGCGAAGGCGGAAAGATGCACCTCCTCGCCCGGCGCCGGAACCGCACAGGGCGTCTCGACCTCCATACAGCCCCGTGCGGTGAAAAAGGCGCGGGTCGCCGCGGCCAGCAGCGCCCGGCGGCGCAGATGCGGCAGGCGGGCGGCGAGGCGTTCAGGCGCCCACCCTGGCGCCCATGCGAGTCCGGATGCTTGTGCGGTCATGCCGGTTTGGATAGCACCACCCCATGGCAACGCGCACGCTTCGCACCCCGGATGACCTGATCGCCGCCGGTTTCGCCCCGGCTTCGGCGCAAGACGGCCTCGCCTCGGTGGCCGAACGCTACGCGACCGCGATCCCGCCCGCCTTTTCCGCCCTGATCGAACAGCCGGACGACCCGATCGGCCTCCAGTTCATCCCCGACCCGGCGGAGCTGATCCTTGCTCCGCATGAAAGCCTCGATCCGATCGGCGATGACGCTCTCTCGCCGGTGAAGGGCGTGGTCCACCGCTACCCCGACCGCGCACTTCTCAAACCCACCCTCGCCTGCCCGGTCTATTGCCGGTTCTGCTTCCGCCGCGAGCATGTCGGGCCGGATGGCGGGGTGCTGACCGAGGCCGAACTGCACACCGCGATCGGCTGGATCGCCGCGCATGACGGCATTAACGAGGTGATCCTGACCGGCGGCGACCCGCTGATTCTCTCCGCCCGCCGGATCGCCGACATCCTGGCCCGGCTTTCGGCCATCCCGCACGTGAAACGGCTGCGCATCCACAGCCGGGTTCCGGTCGCCGACCCGAAACTGATAACCGCCGCGCTGACCGACGCGCTGGATATCGAAAAACCGCTGTTCCTCGTTCTGCACGCCAATCACGCCCGCGAATTCACCGATCCGGCGCGCACAGCGCTGGACCGGTTGCGCCGGCGCGGAATCCCGCTGCTCGGCCAGTCGGTGCTTCTGCGCGGGGTGAACGATTCGGTGCCCGCCCTGCGCGCCCTGTTCGAGGCGATGCTGACAGCGCGGGTAAAGCCCTACTACCTGCACCAGCTCGACCCCGCGCCGGGCACCGCGCGGTTCAACGTGCCGATCGCGGAAGGTCGCGCGCTGCTCAAGGCGCTGCGCGGCACCATCTCCGGCACCGCCCTGCCCGCCTATATTCTCGACGCGCCGACCGGCAAGACCGTTCTGGGGTGAGCGATCGTTCTGCTCCGGGTTCATGGAATCGTTCTTCTCTAACGGCAAATGCCCCCGCCTTGCCCCGTGTACCATTCAGGTGTAGCGCGGCTCCGGAGGACAAAAACGATGGCACTCATGACCACACGCAAACAGTTCCTGATCGGCGCCGGCAGCGTCGTCGGAACGACACTCTTCGCGCCCTTTGTCGCGCGCGCCGCCCGCCCGACCGTCATCCGGTTCGGGATCGACCTTCCGGCCGACCACCCGATGTCCATTCATGCCGCCGCGGCGGCGGCCGACATCAAGCGGGAAAGTAACGGCGAGGTTGAACTCAGGGTGTTCCCGAACAACCAGATCGGGAACGACACGCATATGTTCTCCTCCGTTCGCTCCGGCGCAATCCAGATGATGGGGCTCGGGAGCAATATCCTCGCCAATCTGGTTTCGAGCGCGGGGATCAGCGATCTCGGCTTCGCGTTCAAGGACCCGGCAACCGCCTACGCAGCGATGGATGGCGCGGTCGGCGACCTCGTGCGGACGGATATCGCCGCGCAGGGCCTCGAGCCGCTGCCGGTCATGTGGAGCGACAGCTTCTTTCAGATCAGCACGAGCACGAAACCGATCGAAACGCCGGAAGACCTGAAGAATTTCAAGATCCGGGTTCCCGAAAGCGCGATGAGCATCTCGCTGTTCAAGGGTCTCGGCGCCGCACCGGTCACGCTGAACCTTTCCGAACTCTACACGGCGCTTCAGACCCATGTGATGGATGGCGCCGAACTGCCGCTCGCGACGATCGAGACCGGCACATACTACCAGGTCCAGAAATACTGCTCGCTCACCAATCATTTCTGGCTCGGTTACTGGATGCTCGCGAACGGCCCGTTCTGGAAAAAACTCCCGGCCGCCCACCGGAAAGTGATCGCGGACGCTTTCAACGCGCAGGGGATGAAAGAGCGCACCGCCATCGCCGACTTCAATAAATCGCTCCAGACAAAGCTCACCGCGCAGGGCGTCAAATTCAATACCACGAACCCGGCCCAGTTCCGGGCGATGCTGATGAAGAACGGCTTCTACCGCGAGTGGAAAAAGAAGTTCGGCCCGCAGCTCTGGTCCACACTCGAAAAATACACCGGAACCCTCGCCTGAGAGCCAGTTTTGAAACAGGATCGGGTCGGTCTGGCGGGTCTTTTCCGCCTCCGGTTCGTCGAAATCTCGCCCCGATGTCCCTGCATCGCGGCATCGATTTCTTCTGCCGGAGACGAAAAATTCCTCGCCATCCCTCAACCGCCCCGTTCCGAAACGGGCTCTGAACGGGCAAGAATACTCCTTGCTCTCCGGCGACCGGTACACATATGATATGCGCATCACATGCGCATGGAACGAACCCGATGGGGTATGACGGCAAGGCACCGAAGCGCCCGATCAATGTCAGCCTGAATCAGGATCTGGTCCGGCAGGCGCGACACTTCACGTCGAATCTGAGCGGCACCCTGGAAATCCTGTTGCGCGATTTCGTTGCCCGTGAGCAGGACGCTCAATCCCGGCAGGATGTCTCGCTTGCGCGCGTGATCGACGGTCTGAACGGCTTTCACCAGAAGCATGATCTGCTGAGCGACGAGTTCCAGACGCTCTGATCCCGTGCCCCAGTTCGATGTCTTTCACAATCCGGGCCGGCAGCGCGATACGATCCCGTTCCTCGTGGTGTTGCAGAACGACCGGTTCGCGCGCGCCATCACCCGCTTCGTTGCTCCTCTGGTGCGGCGTGGGTTCCTTTCTATCGATGCACACTACCTGGCCCCGGATTTCGTGATCGACGGGCAGGAAGTCGTGCTCGACGTGTTCAACCTCGCCACGATTCTCGCCGGACGATTGGCCTCGCCGATCGCCTCGCTGGCCGACGACGCGTCCCGTACACGGCTGATCCGCGCTCTCGACGAACTGATCAGCACGGCCTGATCGCCCGGCGATCTTTCCTGCAGCCTCAGAGCCCGGCGATTTTCGAGGAACCGGCATTGTCGTCGCCGATCAGGCTCCGGCAGAACGAGCAATGAAAGCGTTTCATCCCCGGCAGTTCCTTGCGCACCGCCTTGATGACATCCTTCAGATAGACATCGCTGCCCGACCAGCGGTTGCGAATGGTGACGACACTCATCGTCTTGTATTGAAGGATCGACTTCAGAAGCCGCTCGCCCAGATCGGGCTTGGTGGTGGTCAGCAGCTTCTGGAAACGCTCGTTGATGGTATCGTCGTTGTATTTCACCCGGTTCGCGATCCGCTCATAGGTTTCCGCCGGCTTGCCGGGCGTGCCGCCATGACTGCCCTGATATTTGGACAGGACATAGTTCAGGCACTGGTTGCCGTCGATCCTGTTCGGAATCACCTGAGCGGGTTTCGCGGGATAGTCGATCAGCTTCACGCCGGGGTCGGAGAGGGTGTTGCCATGCGCGCCGTAAAAGACGACCTCGACGCCCTGATCCACCGCGAACGAGGTGGTTCCCTTGTGGTATCCGCCATGGGCCGAGATCAGGCAGTCGGTACTGTTGGACTTCGACTTGAAAATATAAAGCTTGCTGCCGAGCGGCATCGCGCCCTCAGGAACCTCGCTCACCCGTTTTCTCCCTGTTTTCCCGGTCGTTCAACGCATTTCCGCCACCAGTAGCGCGGCCGGGGATTTTCCGCTATCACCGCCGGACGCGCCATGATGGTGCTGCTGAACCGGGGGATGGTCCTCCGGTGCGATCGGAACGGTCCCAGGTCCGCCGGTTGCGCAGAATACCGGGATTTGCCCGGCGTTTCCGGCCACATGGCCCGTGGCTGTGACGAGTTTACCTCCCACAGCCAGCCCCATGCGGCCCGAGACGCCGTTTTTTCCTGTACTCGCGCAGCCCGAACCCGGCCCGATCCGGTCCGTTTCGTTTAAGGACTGCATGATGTTCGACAAATATTTCCGCAAGGAACTCGACTGGGGCGGGCGCAAGCTCATCCTCGAAACCGGCAAGGTCGCCCGCCAGGCCGATGGTGCCGTGGTTGCCTCCTACGGCGACACCGTGGTGCTCGCCACCGCGGTCGGCGCCAAATCGGCGAAGCCGGGGCAGGATTTCTTCCCGCTGACGGTCAACTATCAGGAAAAATTCTATGCCGCCGGCCGGATTCCGGGTGGCTTCTTCAAGCGTGAAGGCCGCCCGACCGACCGCGAGACCCTGACCTCGCGCCTGATCGACCGGCCGATCCGCCCGCTGTTCCCGCATGGCTTCCGCAACGAGGTGCAGGTCATCGTCACCGTGCTCAGCCACGATCTGGAAAACGAGCCTGACATCGTCGCCCTGGTCGCCGCATCGGCGGCGCTCACCCTGTCGGGCATCCCGTTCTTCGGCCCGGTCGGCGGCGCGCGCGTCGGCTATATCGATGGCAACTACGTTCTCAACCCGCCCGTGTCGCAGGCTGCCGACAGCAAGCTCGACCTCGTGCTCGCCGGCACGACCGAAGGCGTTCTGATGGTCGAGTCCGAGGCGCATGAACTGTCCGAGGAAATCATGCTCGGCGCCGTCACCTTCGGCCACGCGGCGTTCCAGCCGGTGATCCAGGCGATCGTCGAACTCGCCGAACACGCGGCGAAAGACCCCTGGACCCTGCCCGAGCAGAGCGATGAGGAGAAAACCCTCGCCGCCCGTATCGACGCCCTTGCCCGTGAGGGGCTGCGCTCCGCCTATGCCGAGCGCGAGAAGGGCGCACGCCATGACAAGCTGGGCGCGGTGAAGGCCGAGGTTGCCGCGAAACTGGCCGAGGAAGGGCTCGCCGCCGACAAGGCGAAGAACTTCTTCAAGGATCTCGAGGCCGATATCGTCCGCAACGCGATCCTCGATCACGGCATCCGCATCGACGGGCGCGATACCAAAACCGTCCGCCCGATCCTCGCCGAGGTCGGCGTCCTGCCGCGCACCCATGGCAGCGCCCTGTTCACCCGGGGCGAGACCCAGGCGATGGTCGTCGCCACTCTCGGCACCGCCCAGGACGAACAGCTCATCGACGCGATCGAGGGCGAATACCGCGAGCATTTCATGCTCCACTACAATTTCCCGCCCTTCTCGGTGGGTGAGACCGGCCGCATGGGCAGCCCCGGCCGCCGCGAGATCGGCCACGGCAAGCTCGCCTGGCGGGCGATCCACCCGCTGCTCCCCGGCAAGGACAAGTTCCCCTACACGCTGCGCGTGGTCTCCGAGATCACCGAGAGCAACGGCTCGTCCTCGATGGCGACGGTCTGCGGCACCTCGCTCGCCCTGATGGATGCCGGCGTGCCGCTGGCCCGTCCG
>DASVGZ010000272.1:0-3312 GCA_036379275.1 Acidiphilium sp.
ATCCTCTACGCTCTGTCGACCGGGCTCGGACACGACCCGCTGGATGCGCGCCAGCTCGATTTCGTGGATCATCACCGCGCCCTCCGCGCCCTGCCCTGGATGGCGGTTGTGCTCGGCCATCCCGGCTTCTGGCTCTCCGACCCGCGCACCGGAATCGATGCGGTCCGGGTAGTGCATGGCGAGCAAGGCATCGAGTGCTTCCGCCCGCTTCCGGTGGAAGGCGAGATCGTCGGCCGCACCCGCATCACCGGCCTGGTCGACAAGGGCAAGGGTCGCGGCGCGCTGCTCTACTCGGAAAAACAGGTGACCGACGCCGCCAGCGGCGAGCGTCTGGCGATCACCCGAAGCACCACCTTCCTGCGCGGCGATGGCGGATTCGGCGGCTCGTCCGCCTCGCCCAGCCCGCCACCGCGCCCTGTGCATTCCACGCCGGAAACCCCGCCCGATTTCACTGTCGATCTGCCGACCCGCCCCGAGCAGGCGTTGCTCTACCGGCTGAACGGCGACGACAACCCGCTCCACGCCGATCCTGCCTTCGCCGCGCGAGCCGGCTTCCCCCGCCCGATCCTGCACGGGCTCTGCACCCTCGGCGTGGTCGCTCACGCACTGCTGCGCGCCCTCGGCGACTACGACACCGGGTCGTTCCAAAGCCTTGCCCTCCGGTTTTCCGCCCCGGTCCTGCCGGGCGAGACGATCCGCACCGAAATCTGGCGCAGCGGCGCCTTTCGCGCCCTTGTGCCGGAGCGCGATACGGTCGTGGTGACCAACGGCCATGCCATCTTCCACCGCGCATCCTGAGGCCCCACGGCCTGCTGCACTGCGACATATCTGGTCTGCCCGCCACGCACCCTGTGCGCGCGGCGAAACGATCCCGATATGCTAGGAGAGAGGAATCATGGCCGACCAGCAGCAGACCGAATCCGTCATCAGCGTTCACCACTGGAGCGACACGCTGTTCAGTTTCTCGACCACGCGCGATCCGGGTTTCCGGTTCCGCAGCGGGCAGTTCACCATGGTCGGGCTGGAAACCGAAGAGGGCACGCGGATCTCGCGCGCCTACAGCGTCGCCAGCGCGCATTACGACGACCGGCTGGAATTCTTCAGCATCAAGGTGCCGAACGGCCCGCTGACCTCGCGCCTCGCCGAAATCAAGCCGGGCGACCGGCTCCTGATCGGCCGCAAGCCCACCGGAACCCTTGTGCTCGACGGGCTGACCCCCGGCCGGCGCCTGTTCCTGCTCGGCACCGGCACCGGCCTCGCGCCGTTCCTCAGCATCATCCGCGATCCCGAAACCTATGACCGGTTCGAAACCGTGATCCTGATGCACGGCGTCCGCCACATCGGCGACCTCGCCTACCGGGATTTCATCGCCGAAGACCTGCCGCGCCACGAGCTGCTCGGCGAGATGATTACCTCCCAGCTCGTCTATATCCCGACGGTGACGCGCGAGGCCTACGCCACCAACGGGCGGATCACCTCGCTGCTCGAATCGGGCGTGGCGCTGACCGATCGCGGCCATGTCCCGCTCACCCCGGAGCAGGACCGGGTGATGCTGTGCGGCAGCCCGGCCTTCCTCGCCGACATGACCGGATTGCTGGAACGCCTGGGTTTCATCGAAGGCAGCATCGCCCGCCCCGGCCAGTACGTGATCGAAAAGGCCTTCGTCGAGAAATAGCCGGCCGTCACCCCGATCCCGGCTCGCCTTCGACCGCATCGATCAGGCGCCGGGCCACGCGGTTTTCCTCCCACCCCGAGCTTTGCAGCGGCACTCCGGGAATCGCGAGATCGACCCGCCGCAGCGCCATCGCCGCGGCCATCCGGTCGGGGTGAAGCGGCGGTTTGACGTTCGCCAGCTCATACGCATAGCGGTTGGCGCCGGGCGGAAACGGATTGCCCGGCCCCAGCGCGGGCTGTCCCGGCGGAACCGGCGGCGCGAGCGGGATCGCAAACCGCGCGTTCAGTGCGGCGAGCGCCGGCCCCTGCATCGGCTTGATCCCCAGCATCGGCCCGATCCGCGCGATGATCCGCCCCACCGCCGGCGCCGCCACATAGCCGCCGGTGGTAAACCCGTAGCTGAAATGCCGCATCTTCTTCGTCGGCTTCGGATGCACGATCATGACATAGATCACGTAGCGCGGCCGGTCGGAGGGAAACATCGCCATGAACGACGAATCGTTCAGGTGGTTGCGATATCGTCCGTTCGTCCCCACGACCTGCGCGGTGCCGGTCTTGCCGCCGACCCGATAGCCTTTCACCCGCGCATAGATGCCGGTGCCGGACAGCACCACGTCGCGCATCATCCGGCGCATGGTCAGCGAAACCCATGGCCACATCACCCGGGTTCCCTTTCGCGGCGCGGCGTCCGGCTGCGGCGCGAGCAGGGTCGGCGTGAACAGGATGCCGCCGTTCACGGTCGCGACCACGGCGTTGGTCAGGGTGAGCGGCGTCACCGCGATGCCGTTGCCGAAACTCACGGTCATCGTGGTCAGCAGCCGCCAGTTCGCCTTCGAATGCCATATCGAGGGCCGCGCTCCCGGCATCTGGATCGGCGGGGCGCCGAAAAATCCCATCTTGCGCAACCAGGCGCGCTGCAACTCCGGCCCCATGATGGTCGCGATCCGCGAGGCGCCGATATTCGACGATTCGGCGAGAATCTCCGGCATCGCATCCCAGTGATGCACCGGTTCGTAGTCGGTGACCGAAAAACCGTCGACGACCAGCGGATGCGTGGTATCGAACCGGTCCCAGTACTGCATCAGGCCGGATTGCAGCGCGGAAGACAGAGTCATCAGCTTCATCACGCTGCCCGGCTCGTAGTCGGCGGAAATGCAGCGGTCGAACAGGGCGTTGCCGGGTGCGTCGTGAAAATCGTTCGTATTGTAGTCAGGCAGGCTCACCATGGCGACGATCCGGCCCGACATCGATTCGACGATGCCGCACGCCGCCTTTGCGTCGTAATCGTGCATCGCCCGCGCGACCTCGCGATGCACGATCGCCTCGACCCGGAGATCGATCGACAGCCGGAGCGGCTTGCCCGGCTCCTTGCGCAGCCGTTTGTCGAAATGCGCCTCTACCCCGGCAATGCCGTGCTGGCCGGGCGTCACCCCGCCCAGAATATGAGCCGCGAGATCGCCCTGTGGATAATGCCGTTCCCAGATTTTCTGGAAATAGATGCCCGGCAGGCCGAGGCGGTTGACCGCCAGTTCCTGCGCGGCGGTCAGGTGCCGGTCGATATAGACAAATCCGTAATGGCGCAGGCCGAGCCGGTACGCGGTGCGTTCGACATCGAACCCCGGAATCACACGGGCAAGC
>DASVGZ010000273.1:0-2719 GCA_036379275.1 Acidiphilium sp.
GTTCCGGGCCACTAACGACACCGTGCCGCTTGTGCTGATGGGCTATCTCAACCCGATCCTGTCCTACGGGGTCGAACATTTCGCGGTGGATGCCGCGAAAGCCGGGGTGGACGGGCTCATCATCGTCGATCTGCCGACCGAGGAGGCGGATCTCGTTCTGTCCGACTTCAAAAAGAACCGGCTGGATCTGGTTCGCCTGGTCGCTCCCACCACGTCGGACGCGCGCCTGCCCGTGGTGCTGAAGGACTCGTCGGGCTTCGTCTATTACGTGTCGATCACCGGGGTCACCGGAACCCGAACCGCCTCGGCGGCCGATCTCGCGCGCGACATCCCGCGCATCCGCGCCGCGACCGATCTGCCCGTCGCGGTCGGCTTCGGCGTGCGCACCCCCGAACAGGCGGCGACCGTGGCGCGCCACGCCGATGCTGCGGTGGTCGCCTCCGCGCTGATCGATCGCATGGTCGCCGGGCTTGATGCCGATGGCCGCGCGCCGCAATCGGTGATCGATGCCGTGCTGGCTGATGTTTCGGCCCTGGCCGAGGCCGTGCATTCGGTTTCGGAGACAGTCAGATAAAATAACCATGCCCGGTCTGGATCCGTTCGATCTCGCCCGTTTCGTCACGGCGCAAGAGCCAGTGATCGGGGCCGTGCTTGCGGAACTGCGCGAGGGGCGGAAGCGAACCCACTGGATGTGGTTCGTGTTTCCGCAACTGCGCGGGCTGGGCCGCTCGCCGATGGCCGAACGCTACGGCCTCGCCTCGCTCGACGAGGCGCGTGCCTATCTCGGACATGAACTGCTCGGATCGCGGCTGGAACAGTGCGCCGGACTCGTTCTGGCCGCTGCCGAGCCCGTGCTTCATACGATTTTCGGCTCGCCCGACGACATGAAATTCCAGTCGTCGATGACGGTTTTCGCGCTCGCCGCGCCGGAAGAGCAAAATCCCTACAAACAGAATCTCGATCGCTGGTTCGCCGGGCGGATGGACCCGCGCAGCCTCGATCTGCTCGGCCTCGCGAAACAGCCGCCGGCAGAGCCGTGAGGCCGGATCGTCAGGGCGCGGTCGGTGCGCTTGCGAAGGCGCGCTGAAGGAACAAGGCGCCCGCCGACAGACCGGTTTCGTCGATGCCATGCGCCAGTTTCGGCACGTAGAGACTTTCCACCGGAACGCCGCAGGCGCGCAGCGCGGCTTCGGCGTCGCGCGAGCGCGACACAGGCACCACCGGATCGGCCTCGCCATGGATCAGAAGAACCGGCGGTCGGCCGGCAAGCTCCGCCGGCAGTGAAGCCGGATCGATCAGGGCGCCCGAGCAGGCGATAATCGCGCGCGGCGGGGTCGCCCGGCGCAGCCCGGTGAACAGGGCGGTCATCGCGCCCTGGCTGAACCCCATCAGCGCGTAAGCATCGTCCGGCAGGCCGAGACGGGCGAGTTCGGCGTCGACGAAGCGGTCGAGCGCCGTTCTGGCGCGCCGGACGCCAGCGCCCATGGTCGCCGGATCGAGATTGCCGATGGAAAACCACTGCCGGCCGAATCCCGCGCCCGGCGGCGCCATGTCATACGGTTCCGGCCCGTGCGGCGAGGCAAAAGCGGCATCCGGCAAGGCGTGCGACCAGTATGAGCCGAGATCGATCAGATCGTGCCCGTCGGCGCCGACTCCATGACACAGGATCACAAGCTGCCTCGTGGTGCCGCTCGCCGGCCCGAAGCGGGGCGCTTCCAGCAGGGGATCATCGGAAGGGGTCATGGTCACATCTCCTTGCACTGCACCGCTCACCCCTTATACGGCCTGGCCGGAAAATGCCGAAATGCGAGCCGGCAGGCAAAATTTCGCTATAATAACAAACCGTCATCGCGAACGGAGTGAAGCAATCCATCTTCCAGACGCCAATGACTGATCCGCCTTGACGCCTACCAGCTCTTCCGTACGATGAGTGTTTTGTCGCAATGTCCCGCCTTGCACTCGCGCAGACGGTCGCGCAAATAATCGGTGCGGGCATGATTCACGTGATAACTGCAAACCACATCGATACTGCCCGCGCCGGCCTCGCAGGCGTGATCCCGGTACCTGATCCAGTCGCGCTGGACTTGAACGAGTCCTTGCCTTGTATCGCCCGCCACGGCGCTTTCGAGCTTCCCGTAGACGGTATTGAGTTCCTGATCCGATTTCAGGAACAGTTTGGTAACGCAATAGGTGCGATCGTAGGCGGTACGATAGCTGCCGCATTGCTCGGTCAGCGTCGAACCGCTCGTCGAACCGCTCATCGGGGAGCCGGCCGTCGTGATGTTCGTCTGGACATCGACCGGCCTGATGTTCGCCCTGGCGTCGGTTGTTGCAAGGAGTAACGGTACAGTCAGCAGAATTGCGTAACCGCCCAAAAAGCGCCCCATCCGCATGATCCGGGTCTCCCGATAGAGGATTGCAACGACACCGTCAGACAAATTCATCCCGCGAAACCGTCAGAATCGCCCCGGGCCTCCCAAGTCGGTTTTGCCGGATTATGCGATGTTATCGCCGGCCTCCACAACCCCGCTTACCCTCCCGAACGTCATTGCGAGATCGCATCTTGTGATCAAAGCAATCCATCGTGCCGCAATCCGCCCAACCCTGTCCGAGCCATCGGACGGGGCAACAGGCGTTGCTTCTGTCCGGTGCAACCTTCCGGCAACTTAATTCCGGGCCATCAACCTGAATTCCGATTGTGCCGTCTGGCTCCGCGCTT